>CAZDYM010000483.1:0-1504 GCA_964509325.1 uncultured Phycisphaeraceae bacterium | reverse complement strand
TGCCCGATCGTGGACACCTACTGGCAGACCGAGACGGGCGGGCACGTCTGCACGCCGCTGCCCGGCGCGGTGCCGACGAAGCCCGGCAGCTGCACGGTGCCGATGCTGGGGATCGACGCGGCGGTGGTCAACGAGCGCGGCGAGGAGATGCCCCCGAACAAGGGCGGGCTGTTCTGCATCCGCAAGCCGTGGCCGGGCATGCTTCGCGGGGTGTACGGCAACCGCGAGCGGTTCATCAGCAACTACTGGGGCCGGTTGAAGGACCCCAAGACGGGCGTGCCGTGGTACTTCTCGGCGGACGGGTCACGGCGCGACGAGGACGGGTACTTCTGGGTGATGGGACGCGTGGACGATGTGATCAAGGTGTCGGGGCACCTTCTGGGCACCATGGAGGTGGAGAGCGCGCTGGTGAGCCACCCGGCGGTGGCGGAGGCGGCGGTGGTGGGGGTGCCGCACGAGATCAAGGGCAACGCGATCTGCGCGTTCGTCAGCCTCAAGACGCACTGGCTGCGCGCGAACAACCGGCAGCCGGACGCGGCCCTGAAGAACGAACTCGTCGCGCACGTGGCGAAAGAAGTGGGTGCGCTCGCCAAGCCGGATCAGATCCGGTTCAGCGAGGGGCTGCCCAAAACCCGCAGCGGCAAGATCATGCGGCGGCTGCTGCGCGACGTGGCCAACGGCGTCGAGAAGATCACCCAGGATACAACCACGCTGGAGGATTACTCGGTGGTGGCGAAGCTGCGCGAGAGTGACGAGGAGTAGCGGCCCCTCCGAGCACTCAGCGCAGGGGCGGGGGCCGCGGGTGGAGCCCGTCCGCCCGGGCGGCGCAGCCCGGGTGGACTCGCCCGGAGTTGTTGGTGATGACGCGGCCCCCGAGCCGCGGGACGGTCCGCGCGGACGACGCCGGCTCGATCAACAAGATCCCGGTGCGCGCGGTGCCGCCAGACCTTCGAGAACCCTGCCGATCGGCGGAACGAACGTCCTGTGATCCTGCTTTCGCCCTTCCCTCCGGGGGCCCGGTGCCGGGGCGGCGTGCCCGCGTGCCTAAACTGTGCCGACCATGCGGATGTCGCCGGCCTCGCTCCGTCTTGTCGCCACGTTGCTGCTGATCGTGCAGGGCGTGGTCGCACTGGCCCCCGGCCGGGTGCTGTGCATCCCGCTCTGGGACTGCCCGCGGCACCACGACGACGCCCGGAGTCACGCCGGCGCCGGGGCTCATCACCATCGTCACAGGACCGACGTGGACGGCTGCACCGGGGACCACGGCCGCAGCGACGGGCAGGGCCACGCGCTCGGGCACGCGCACGGGCACGGCCTCGACGTGGTCGACGCGACTCGGCACCCGCATGACGGCTGCCCGTGCCACGTGCACGTGCCGCTCCCTGGGAACGAGTGCATCCCCGTGAGTCCCAAGGGCGAGCCGCAGGAGCTGCGGGCGATGTGTGTGCCGCTGGTGGCCGTGGCGGCGCCGGGGTGGGCTTCCGGCCCGCCGCCGCGGGCGCAG
>CAZDYM010000482.1:0-1509 GCA_964509325.1 uncultured Phycisphaeraceae bacterium | reverse complement strand
GGCGCTCGACCCGGTGCTGCGCCGCGGCGGGGGGACGTGGATCGGATGGAACGGCGGGGCCGGGCGCGCGGCAGGGGCCGTGCGGGCGGGGGGCGTGCGGTTCCAAGGCGTGCCGCTCTCGGCGTCGGAGGTGGGCGGCTACTACCACGGTTTCTGCAACCGCACGCTGTGGCCGCTGTTCCATGACTCGATCCGTCCGCCGCAGTTCTGTCACGATCACTGGCGGCCCTACGTTGAGGTGAACAGCCGCTTCGCGCGGGCCGCGGCACGGGCCGCCGGTCCCCGCGACCTGGTGTGGGTGCACGATTACCACCTGATGCTGGCGCCGGCGATGATCCGGGCGCTGAACCCGCGGGCGCGGATCGGGTTTTTCCTGCACATCCCGTTCCCGCCCGAGGAACTGTTCGAGTGGCTGCCCTGGCGCCGCGAGCTGCTGGAGGGCCTGCTGGGGGCCGACATCATCGGTTTCCAGACCCACCAGGGGGCGCGGAACTTCTCCCGGCTGGCGCGGCGCTACGCCGACGCCGAGGGAACCGACGCGTTGCTGCGGCACCGCGGGCGGAGCATCCACGTGGACGCGTTCCCGATCTCGATTGACTTTGACTGGTTCGACACGAAGAGCCGCGAGCCGCGGATGATCCAGAGGGCGTCGGCGATCCGCTCGCGGCTCGGCCCGCGCCGCCGCATCATGCTGGCGGTGGACCGGCTCGACTACACCAAGGGGATCGAGCAGCGGCTGCTGGCGTTCGAGGAACTGTTGTCGAGCGAGCACGCCAGCGTGAAGAACACGGTGCTGATCCAGATCGCCGCGCCCAGCCGCGACGCGGTGAGGGAGTACGAGGAAACCCGCGCGGCGGTGGAGGCGATCGTGGGCCGCATCAACGGGGATCACAGCCGGCCCGGGCGCGTGGCGGTGCATTACTTCCGGCGCACCCACACCCGCGAGGAGTTGGTGCCGTTCTACCTCGCCGCCGATGTGATGCTCGTCACGCCGCTGCGCGACGGGATGAACCTTGTGGCGAAGGAGTTCGTGGCGACGCGGTCCGACGGTGGCGGGCGGCTGGTGCTCAGCGAGTTCGCGGGCGCCGCCGAGGAACTCCGACAGGCGGTGCTGGTCAATCCGCGTGACACCCAGGGGATGTCCGAGGCGTTCCGGCGAGCCCTCGGCATGCCGGCGGACGAGGCGCGGTTCCGCATGGGGTTCCTGCGGCAACGGGTTCGGCGGCACGACGTCCACGAGTGGGCCGACGCCTTCCTGAAGGGGCTGGCCCGATGAGCGTTGATCGCCCCGAAGCCTCGGGCCCCGCGCCCTGTGGGGTGGAGGGCTCGGCGGCGCTCGCGTCCCTGAGCGCCGCGAGGATTCTGCTGGTCGCGTGCGACTTTGACGGGACGCTGTCCCCGATCGCGCCGCGTCCGGAGCTGGCCCGCGCGGACCTTCGCGCCCTCGGGGCGCTCCGGGCGCTCGCCGCCCTCCCGCGGACCTGGTGCGCGGTGGTTTCGGGGAGGGGG
>CAZDYM010000481.1:0-1527 GCA_964509325.1 uncultured Phycisphaeraceae bacterium | reverse complement strand
CGCACCACGCCCGCCGCCCCGCCCTCACCACCCCAGCATCCGCCCGACCATCGCCACGCGTTCCTTCAGCGAGTACTTCGGCGGCTCCGCCCCGTTGTGGTGCAGCAGCAGCACCGTCACATCGTCCTCCAACTCACCGCCGCCACGGAACGCCCGAACCGCTCTCAGCAGACCCTCGATGAACCCCTCGGGCCGGCCCGCGTCCAGCCCCTCGCACAACCCCATCACCCCTTCTTCGCCCAGCATCTCCCCGCTCGGCGACGTCGCCTCCGTCAACGCATCGGTCATCATCACCACCAGGTCGCCGCGCTCAAGACCGTACGCCCACTGCGTGTAATCCGTCGGATCGATCACGCCCAGAGGCAGGTTCCGAATCCCCGTCTCCTCCCCCGCTCCGGGCCCCAGCCCCGCCTCCTCCCGCATCACCACCCACCGACGCTCGGACGCCCGGTACCACAGCGGCCTCGGGTGCCCCGCGTTGCACACAATCAGGTGATCCGTCGGCGTCCAGTACGTCGCCAGAATCGCCGTCGCGAACCGACCACCCCCGATCGACTCACGCACCGCGCTCCGCGAAAAGGCCTCGTTGAGATCCCGCGCGAACCGCGCCTGGTCCGGCGTGTTGATGTGACGACGCATCAGCCCACGCAACTCCACCGCCAGGTCCGACACCTCACCCCCGTGACCGGACACGTCCGCCAGCGCGAACCGCGCGATCCGACCCGCCGCGCACAGCGACACGTAGTGAATATCACCCCCGCCCACGCTCCCTGCATGCGGCCTGCTGAACACGTACGCATCGATCCCCGGCGTGCTCACCCCCGTCTCCGCCGACACGTTCCCGCCCCAGATCTCCATGCACGACATCCCGTGCCCGGCGTCCGTCCCGCTCCCGCCCTCTTCCGAACCCACCCCCTTCGTCCTGATCTCCATCGTCGGACCTTTCCTTCCTGCACGCCACCGTCCGTCGCGTCCACCAGCCGCGTCCACGCCGCCGCTCCATACCGCCGCGGCCGGCTCACATCGGCGGCACGTCCGCTCCATGGACCCCATCACGCCGCCCGTCGCGACTCGCCCCGCCATCGTTCCAGAACCACGTCACGCCTCATCCCACACGGCCCGCCGCGGCCCAAACCCGGCCGCAGCATCACCAAGAGTAGAGGGCAGTTCCTTCACCGCCGTTGCGGCACCTCATCCACGCGACGCGCCCTGCACAAACCCTGAACCTCCCTTCACTTCTGCTCCCGGCGTTCTCCGCGTCGGTGCGTCGGACAGTTTTTGCATCACGCTCGACCTCCTTGCCATCCCCAACCTCATCGGTACGCTCCCCCCGTGGAGCCGACCCCGTCCACCACCCGCCCGCCCGGCCCCCTTCCCCCCACCCCGCGCCCGCCCACCCGACCCTTCGTCTGGCCCCCCGTTCGTGTCGAGATCCCGCCGAGCCTCCTCCTCCAGACCCCC
The DNA here is from genome assembly GCA_964509325.1 of uncultured Phycisphaeraceae bacterium. Taxonomy (GTDB): domain Bacteria; phylum Planctomycetota; class Phycisphaerae; order Phycisphaerales; family UBA1924; genus JAFLCM01. The sequence continues at coordinate 66 of CAZDYM010000481.1, read as the reverse complement.
GAGCCGGCCCCACCCCCGCCCGCCGCACCCGCCGCAACGCCCCAGTCGACGGCGACCGAACCTTCG
>CAZDYM010000480.1:0-1546 GCA_964509325.1 uncultured Phycisphaeraceae bacterium | reverse complement strand
CGCCGCAGGCGGGGCACCAGCGTCCGACGCGGGCCTGTTCGCAGAAGCGTTGTGATTCGCCGAAGTCGCAGATGCCGTTGAGGCAGCATCCGCCGGTGGGCCCGCAAATGTTGGAAAGGCAGGTGGAGCCCGGGCCCCCCCAGGCGGCGCTGACTTGGGCGCAGTTGATCTGGGTGACCCCGTCGACGCACACGCCGTCGACCTGGCAACACGCGCCGACGGGCCCGCCGCCGGCGTCCGGCGAGGCGTTGGCGGCGGCGCTGAGGCCCGGCCAGGCGCGGGCGAGAGGCGCGACCGCGGCGCAGCACACGACGGTCAGCGTCAGCACGCCGAGACGACAGAACTTGAACGGCATTGGATGACCTTTCTCCAGCACGCCTGTCCCTCAACCGGACGGGCGAGACACCAAGGCCAACGTACCTCACCTTCAGCCGAGGAACAAGCGAAAAGCGTGTGAAAATCGGCACGATCGCGGGCGGCCTGACACGCTGGACGCCGTGGGCGGAGTTCAGCCGCGCGTGACGATCCCGAGGGGCGGCGCTTCCAAACTGCTAACAGGAATCGAACAGGTTCCGCGGTGCCGGCGGAGATGTCGGAGCATCATCAGGAGGTGGGAGGGAGTGTCTCGTGGAGCCGCGCGGCGATGTCGAGCGCTTCGCGGTGAGGCTTCACGTCGTGAACGCGGAAGAGGCGCAGCCCGCCGAAGTAGAGGCTCAGCGCCGTTCCGATCGAGGCCGCGACGCGCTGCTCGGGAGGGGGGAGCGGCGCGGGTGGGAGCGAGTTCGGCGGGTCGGGCCCGGGGACGGGCCGGGCCACCATCGCGGCGCCGATGAAACTCTTTCGGCTGACGGCGCCGAGGGCCGGGTAGCCGAGTTGATGGAGGGTTGGCAGGCTTCGGCAGAGGTCCCAGTTTTGTTCGACGCTCTTGCCGAAACCCAGGCCGGGGTCGAGGACGATGGACTGTGGGTGGATGCCGGCGGCGCGGGCCGCGTCGGCCTGATGCTGCAGGAAGCCTCGGACGGCGGGCACGACGCCGAGGGGCCCGTAGTCGGGCTGCTTGGGGTACTGGTGGGAGTAGTGGTCGAGCGCGGGGGCGCGGAGGCGGTGCATGAGGATGACGCCGGCGTGGCGCTGCGCGATGAGGGGCAGCGTGCCCGCGTCGGCGGTGCCGGCGGACTGGTCGTTGACGGCGTCGGCGCCGAGGTCAAGCGCGGCGCGGGCGACCTCGGCGCTGGTGGTATCGATGCTGATGGGGAGGCGTGACGCGGGGCCGTTCGAGGCGCGGAGACGCTGCAGCACGGGCAGAACGCGGCGCAGCTGCTCCTCGGGCGGGACGGGCGCGGCGCCGGGGCGGGTGGACTCGGGGCCGAGGTCGAGCATGTCGGCGCCCTCTTCGGCGGCCTGATGGGCGCGTTCAAGGGCGGCCGCCGGGTCAAGGTACCGGCCGGCGTCGGAAAAACTGTCGGGGGTGATGTTGAGGATGGCGAGGAGGCGCGGGCGGTCGAGGGTGATCGAGCGACCGTTGGCCAGACGCCACGCGGGGGTT
>CAZDYM010000479.1:0-1549 GCA_964509325.1 uncultured Phycisphaeraceae bacterium | reverse complement strand
TCGGCCACACGGGCCAGGACGGTCAGTCGGTACGCCGGGTCGTCCATGGACTTGGCTTCCGGCGAGGCCGCGGGCAACGGGCGTGGGGGGTCGAAGGGGTCCACGGGCACGGCCGAGAACACGCGACGGTCCGGGACGGCGTTGGGCGTGGGAGCGCCGGGCTCCGAGCGCAGGGGTTCACGCATCCGCGGCGGCTCCCCGATCCAGAACACCACGCCCGCGGGCGTGACCGGACGGACCCCGCCGCGGGTGCTGACGTACTCCGACTGGGGGAACACGGCGTGAAGCCCTCCGGCGGAGCGCATGAACTGCTTTCCGCCGATGCCGCCGCGAGGGTTCCCTTTCACCTCGTACACGTTCTGAAAGGCGTCGTCGACGCGCAGGTCAATCGGAACCATGCGGAGCGAGCGGTTCAGGACCCCGGCGTCGGTGATCCCCTGATCGACCTTGGTCGGCCCGCCGCGGCCCTCCCCTCCGGCCCCCGCCGGACCTCCCGCCCCCGGCTCGAAGGGGTCAGCCGCGAGCGCGCCCCCGCCGAGGGCCAGAACAGCGAGCGCGAGGATGGGTCTGGGGGCGGTCATGCGGAACCATACGTCGTCGCGAGCGGGGCGACCCATGCAGCGGAATCAGGGGCGAGGTCCAGGTGGCGATTCCGCGTCGAGTTGCGAGAGCGGGAGTCCAATAATCTCGGCTGTCAAGCGCTAATTCGTCAGGTCTGTTGAGATTTCTGCGAAGCGGGCCGGGCCATGGTTGACATCCGCCGACCGTGTTCGATGATACCCACGTCATCACCCGCAAACGGGTGCTCGGTGGTGTCGGCGTAGGAACCCGACCCGCCTCGAAACACGTCCGTCGGTCCGTCGTCCGAGGCAGACCGGCCTTACGAGGGAGTCCCGTCATGCGTTCTGAATTTGTTGCCGGTGGGTTGGTGTCGGTCTGCGCCGTCGCGGGTTTGGCCGGGTTCAGCCATGCCGCGGTGATGAAGTTCAACTCGGATAGCCAGTTCAACGCCTACGCCTCGGGCGGGAACTTCACCAAGCAGTGGGGGGCCAATGTCCGCTGGGGCAACGCGCTGAGCAACGGCGACTGGGAACGGGCCATCGTGAACTCGGGCGATGTCCCGATCGGCTCGCCGGGGCAGAACGCGTGGAGCCCGAGCAACGTCCACGACGTGACGCTGACCTATGACGCGACCCTCGGCGCCGCCACGCTGGACCTCAGCGGCATCGGCTCGATCACACGCTCGGTGCCCACCATGCCTGAGATGTTCTTCGCCCGCGTGCGGGACAGCGCCTCGGCCTTCAGTGAACTGTCCGAGATCCAGGTCGACCTGGCGTTCAACGGCCCCGGCGTCGATTACTCACTCGATGAACTGGTCGGCGACGCCAACGCCGAGTACTGGGGCGTCAGCGACCCGAATCTGCGTTTCGGTTTCCGGATCGTGGCCAAGGCCCTGCTGGCGGGCCCTGTGAGCGCTGGCTCCGATCCGATGTACCAGTTCAAGGTCGGCGTCCCCGCGCCCGGGGCGGCGGGGCTGCTCGGGCTCGGC
>CAZDYM010000478.1:0-1560 GCA_964509325.1 uncultured Phycisphaeraceae bacterium | reverse complement strand
CGGCCCGGCGCTGACGCGCTGGGGCGTCAAGACGGCGTGCCTGCTCGCCGGCGCGACGCTGGTCGTCGTCGCCTCGGCACGCCCGCAGTTCACGCTTCCCGGCGAGGCCCCGGAGCCGCGCCGGCGCGAGCGGCTCGGGCGGGATGTCTGCTTCGTCATCGACGTGTCACGCTCGATGCTCGCCGAGGACCTCCGGCCCACCCGCCTCGACCGCGCCCGCCTGTGGCTCAGCGACGTGCTCGAAGTGGTCCGCGGCGACCGCGTCGCGCTGGTCGCCTTCGCCGGCACCGGCGTCGTCAAGTCGCCCCTCACCCACGATTACGCGTTCGTCCGCATGCAGCTCGACTCGCTCTCGCCGGGCGACGTGGCGCGGGGCGGCACGAACATCGGCGACGCCGTCCGCCTCACGCTCAACGAGGTCTTCGACTTGAAAGAGCCGCGGCACCGCGACATCATCCTCATCACCGACGGCGAGGACCACGACAGCCTTCCGCTCCAGGCCGCCGAGAAGGCCGGCGCCGCGGGCGTCCGCCTCATCACCCTGGGCGTCGGCGACGACTCGGACGGCGCGCGGATCCCCGTCACCGACGACCAGGGGCGGCGCACTTTCGTGACCTTCCAAGGCAAGGAGGTGGTCTCGCGCATGGACTCGCAGACCCTTCAGAAGATGGCCCTGGCCACGCCCGGCGGCGTGTTCTTCAACGTGGGCACCGGCACCATCGAACTCGACAAGATCCATCGCGGGCTCATCGAGTCCGCCGAGAAGTCCGCCCTGGGCACGACCGAGGAGGCCCCGCGCCTGCCCGAGCGGTTCCAGTGGTTCCTCGGGGCGGCGCTGGTGCTGCTGTCGGCGGAGTGGTTCATCGGCGAACGCCGGAGGAGGTCGCGTGAACCGTCGTAGAGCAAACGTCGCGGCGGCGATGTGCGTCGCGGCGGCGCTGGGCGCGCCGGCCCACGCCTCGCCCGCGCAGGCGCGTGACCTCATCCGCGAGGGCAACGCGGCGTACCGCGGGGCGGACTACGCGAAAGCCGCGGAGCTGTTCGAGCGCGCCGGGACGCTCGATCCCCGGAGCCTCGAAGCGGTGTTCAACCGCGCCTGCGCGCTGTACCGCCAGGGCAAGGTGGAGGACGCCGAGTCGCTGTTCCGCCAGGTGGACGCGGGGCTGGGGCGCCCCGACCTGGCGCCCGCGGCGCGCTTCAACCTGGGTCGGGCCGTCTTCGACCGCGCCCTGGAAGCCGGCGCCGAGGACCCCGCCAAAGGCATCGAGGGGATGCGCCGCGCCGCCAGCCTGTTCCGCGGCGTGCTCGACCAGACACCCGAGGACACCGACGCCGCTCGCAACCTTGAGTTGACCCGTCAGCGGATCATCCAGTTCCAGGAGCAGCAGCGGCAGCGCGACGAGGCCCGCAAGAAGATGCAGGAGATGGCCCAGCGGTTGCAGAAACTCCAACAGGAGCAGCAGCGGGAAGCCGACGAGAACCGCCCGCAACAGCAACAGCAACAGCAACAGCAACAACAACAACAACAACAACAACAACAACAACAACAACAACAACAAC
>CAZDYM010000477.1:0-1567 GCA_964509325.1 uncultured Phycisphaeraceae bacterium | reverse complement strand
GGGCACGCCAACCGGGCTCGTGCCGCCGCCGTCCGACGCCGCCCACTGCTCTCGCCCGCCGCCGCCCGACCGGTGCCGCGGCTTGATCCCCAGCCGCGACAGGTGCTCCCGCCGCGCCTCCTCGTGCGCCCCCCAGAAGTGCTCGAAGGTGTGCGCGATGTCGTGCCCGCGCATCGATTCCGCCGCAGCACACCCCATCGCTTCGCGCCGGTCACGGTCCTCGATCAGGGCGAACAACGCATCCGCCCACCGGTCCTCGCTCGACACCTCGTTCACCCCCAGCACCAGCCCCGTCACGCCGTGCTTCACCACTTCCTTCGGCCCGCCCTGGTCCGTCACCAGCACGGGCAGGCCCGAAGCCTGCGACTCCATCACCACCTGCCCGAGCGTGTCCGTCACCGACGGGAACACGAACAGGTCGCTCGAGGCGTAGATCTTCGACAGCTCCTCGCCGTGACGGAACCCCAGAAAGTGCGCGTGCGTCCCGCGCAGGCTCTTCTCCATCGCCTCCCGCGCCGGCCCGTCGCCCACCACCACCAGGTCCGCCGGCACGCCCGCGCGCAGGCACTTGCCGGACACCCGCTTCCACACCCGCTCCAGCAGCCCGATGTTCTTCTCGACGCTCACCCGCCCCACGTACAGCACCTTCACGCTCTCGCGCGAGAGCCCGCTGAACCGCTCCGATTCGCCCTCCACCCGCCGCCACAGGCCCGCGTCCGCGAACGACGGGTTGAACCGCGCAACCTCCAGCCCCGGCATCAGCCGCACGATCCGCGCCGGGTCCATCCCCAGCTTCACCAGCGACTCGGCGTAATCGCCCGACCGCGTGAAGATCGTCCGGAACCCCGAGTAGAACGCCCGCATCCCCCACTCGCACGCGCTGGTGAACGTGAAGTCATCGAACAGCCGGTCGATGTACGCCGGGAAATCCGTGTGGTACACCCCGATCACGGGCGCCCGCAGCATCCGCGCCGCCACCAGACCCACCAGCCCCACCGGCCCCGGCGTCGAAACGTGCACCACGTCCGGCTGGTGCTCGTCCAGGTGACGCAGGATCTTCAGAAGCGGCGGCAGCACGATGTCCAGCGTCTCGTACCCCGGCATCTTCGCGTGGAACACCGGCGCGAAGTTGAACACGTTCGCCTGCTCCGGCACCGCCATCGCCGTCGACGTGATCACCTGCAGGTCACGCCCCGTCTCCAGCGCCCGCGACGCCACATTCTGGATGAACCGGCACACCCCGTTCACGTCCCCCAGCGTGTCGGTGAACAGGCTCACCCGCAGCGGCCTCTCCAGCGGCGAAACCGCCCCGCCGCCGGGCTGCATCGAGGCGTCGTGCTCCAGTCGGGTCAACAGGTCGCGCTCCTTGTTCTGATGAAACAGAGCGTACACCGTCGGCAGCTGCGCCACCGTGGCGACCAGCCCGGTGAGCAGCGCCCGCGCCGCCGCCGCCTGGTCGCGCCCCTCGACGGCCCGCATCAGGCCCGAGGCGCACGACGCGGTCAGCGTCCCCGCCAAATCATCGATGAACGCCGCCATCTCCTTGTGCCGCGCGAACGCGGGGCCG
>CAZDYM010000476.1:0-1576 GCA_964509325.1 uncultured Phycisphaeraceae bacterium | reverse complement strand
CTCACCCCATCATCCCGCACAGCACGTCAAGCCCGCGCTCCAGCGTCTCCTCACGCACCGCGAAACTCAGCCGGAAGTGCGTGTCGCGGGCGCTGAACACATTCCCGGGGATCGTCAGCACGCTCTTCTCGATCGCCGCCTCGCAGAACCGCTGCCCGGTCATCCCGATCTTCTTCGGGATCGGCACGAACGCGTAGAACGCCCCGCCCGGCGCGACCAGGTCCGTCACCCTGGACAGCCGCTCGACCACCCGGTTCCGCCGCTGTTCGTACCGCGACACCCAGCCGGTGATATCGACATCGAACGTCGCCACGCCCCCCCACTGCAGCGGCGCCGGGGCGCACACGTAGGTGTACTGGTGCAGTTTGGTCATCTCGTCGATCAGCCGCTTGGGACCCGCCGCGAAGCCCAGACGCCACCCGGTGCAGCCGTACGTCTTGCCGAAGCCGCGCACCAGCAGCGTGTCCTTCCACGGCTCCCGCGCCGCGTTCCGGCACGCGCTCGGCGCGCGCAGCGCGTTGCCCACCCTCACCGCCGACTCGCTGAACACGAACCGATCGTAAATCTCGTCCGAGATCAGCAGCACCCCGCGCGACCGGCACAACTCGGCGATCTCGTCGCACTCCCGCTGCGACATCACCACCCCCGAAGGGTTCCCGGGCGAATCGATGATGACCGCCTTGGTCCGCGGGCCGATCAGCGGCTCCAGCCGCGCCGCGTTCATCCGGAAGTCCGGGTACGTGTCGCACAGCCGCGGCACGCCCCCCAGCAACTTCACCATCGCCGGGTACGCCACGAAGTACGGATCGGGGATCACCACCTCATCCCCCGGCGAAACCACCGCCATCAGCGCCAGGAACAGCGCGCCCGACGTGCCGGTGGTGCACATCACGCCGACGTCGGAACCGGCCGCACCCCCCGCCCCGATCCCCGCCGGCCACCCCAGGTCCTCCACCAGATCACGCCCGATCCGCTCCCGCAGCAGCGGGATCCCCTGGCTCAGCGTGTACCCGTTCTGGTCCCGCTCGATCGCGTCGATGGCGGCCCGCTTGACCGCCTCGGGCACCGGGAAATCCGGCTGCCCGATCGACAGGTTGACGGGGTCCTTCAGCTTCGCCCCCAGCTCGAACACCTTGCGGATACCCGAGGCATCCACCCCTCGCGCCCGCTCCGAGATCAAAGCGCCGATGTCCACGTCACACCTCGCCGCACCACAGATAGGGATGGATCGGGAGACACGCCCACCCCCGCGCCCGCGCGGGCGTGCGGGCCGGCGCGACGCTCAGTTCACGCGGGTCTTGGGCAGCCCGATCACCGAGCGCTTGTTGAAATCGGTGCCCGCCACGGCCTTCATCTTCTCGACGCGCTCGGTGCGCTTGAGAACCGAACGCTTGCTGGACATACGGCCGCCGGTGCGAAGGCTACGGTCGAGAGACATGGCTGAATCCTAAAGAAAGGGTCGAACGCGACGCCCGCCTCAATCCTGCGGCACAGCGTCAAAACAAGGGCGGAGAGTATACCCGGGACCCCGCCCAAACGCACCGGGCGTTCCGCTCGATGACGCCGCAACCCTTTC
>CAZDYM010000475.1:0-1582 GCA_964509325.1 uncultured Phycisphaeraceae bacterium | reverse complement strand
CTCCGCGCCGCTCGCCCCGCCGCCGCTCGGCGCGCTGTTCAGCCCCAGTTCCAGGTGCTGATGGATCCGACCGTCCGCCCCCGCCGTCGTGAACACGAACCCCGGCACGAAACCGCCGCCCGTCGTCACGCTCGGCAAGCCCGGATCGGCCAGCGACGCCGCCACCGTCATCGTGGTGCCGCTCACCACCACCTCGCTCCCGTTCCACTCGCCCAGCGCCGAGCGGATGTCGAACGTGAACGCCACGCCCGCCGGGAAGTCGTACCCCTGAAAACCGGGCTCGTCGCCCTGCCCGGGGCCGAAGGGCGCCCCGCCCAGCTCCGCGCCGAACACCCGCGCGCCGGGGACGATCGACGACGGGTCCTCGTCCTCACCGATCGCCGACGTGCCCAGCGCTCCGCCCACCACCTCGATCAGCACGTCAAAGTGCGGCTCCTCATCGCGCAGCACGCCCGCGAAAGCAGCCCCGCAAACGCCCAGAAGGCCCGCGACGCCCGGCACGATCCGATGCTCCATCTTCATCTCTCGATCTCCTGGACCGTTGTGAGTCCGCCAACCAACCATCCCCGGGCGAGACCGGGCGGGCACCGTCGCACGCCCGCTCCCAACCTTGTCCACCTCCGGACCGCCCGCGCACCGTCCCGGCTCGCCGCCCGAGCCCGCCGGCGCGTCCCTACCGCGCCACTCGCGGATCAAACCGGTTCCGCTCCAGGCTCTCGTACACATCGCCGAACACCTCGGCCGCCGCGTGACCGTCCAGATACCCGTAGTTCGATCGCGCCGCACGCTCCCCTGTCGCGCCGCTCACCGCGTTGGTCTGCACCTGCAACGACGCCAGCGACGCCGGCGCCTCCGGCAGCGATTCATCGATCCACCAGTCCCACGGGTGCACGTGGTCGCTCCCCGCGAACTCGCCCGTGTACGCCATCACCACCCACTGCACCGTCCCGCTCGCGTTCCGGATCAGGTGGATCCTGTCGTACTTCGTCGCATGCGGGTTCGACGGGTCCAGCGGCGGCTTCGACGTCACCAGGTCGTTCAGACCGTAACTCGTCACCCGGTGCCGCGCCGGGTTCGTCCCCGGAACCACCACCCCCGCGCCCCCGCCGCCCGGCGCCCCCCTCGCCCAGTGCGGGCTTGTATCCAGCGGGCTCCTCACCTCCAGCGGCGAATCCGCGTACTCCTGCAGCGCTCGCGTCCACGACAGCGGTTCGTACGCCGCCGACCCGCCGTGCGAAAGACCGAACATCACCAACTGCCCGTTCTGCTCGTTCGCATACGCCAACTGCGCCAGCACCAGCGACCGCATGTGGGCCAGGCACATCGTCGCCCGCGCCGCGTGCCGCGCCCGACCCAGCGCCGGAACCAGCAGCGAAATCAACAGCGCGATCACCGCCACCACCACCAGAACCTCCACCAACGTGAACGCCCGCCCCTCCGCACGGCTCCCACCGCCCCGGAGCGGCTTCCGCCGGGGCCGGGCTCCCCCGCCCGCGGTCCGGCCCGACGACCGCCCGCACGCACACCCCGGGCCCCCGCGCACGCCGGGCTCACCAGGTTCTCCAGGTACGCCACCGCGGCG
>CAZDYM010000474.1:0-1585 GCA_964509325.1 uncultured Phycisphaeraceae bacterium | reverse complement strand
GGGTTCGGCGGAGAACTGCCCGACGAGTTTCCAGAGGGTGGCGTCGGCGCGGTCGTTGAGCGCTCGCCACTGAGCCTGGGTGAGGGGTTGAGAGACGATGAGGTCGGAATAGGGGCGCTTGTCGACGGGGTGGACGACGGTGAACCTGAGGGTGCCGCCGCCCTTGAGGGGGTCGGGCTCGAGTTCCTTGACGCGGATGGTCCACTCGACGCGGCCGCGGTACTTTTTGCTGGAGCGGACCCAGGCGCCGACGTCGGAGACGGTTTTCTGTCGTTCGGCGGGGGTAGCGGTCGGGGTTTCGGTGATTCTCTGGGTGTAATCAGCGGCGAAGGCGGCGAGGGCGGCCTGCGGCGCGGCGAGAGGTTCGTTCGGGAGAGGTGCGTGGTCGCCTTTGGTGCCGCCGGTGCCGGGGTTGGTGCGGGGGTTGGTGCCGGGTTTGGGGGCTGGGTTGCGTTGGTCGCCGCCGGCGGCTTGAAGGGCGGCCTTGAGGTCGGCGTTCTCGCGTTCGAGTTGGGCGATGCGCTGCTTGAGTTTGGCGGCGTCCTGCTGGAGCCGGGCGACCTCGGCGAGGAGGCGCTCGGCGCGCTGGGCGTCTGGGCTGGGGGGGTTGGCGCCCTGGCGGGCCGACGCCGCGGGGGAGAGGAGCGCCGTGATCGCGAGGCCGGTGATCAGGGTCAGAGCGCGGGCGAGGGCGTGCATGTGCGGTTCCTCCGAGCGGGCGGTGGGCGGGGGAGCGTGGCCCGCGATCGAGCGGTGATGAGGGCGTGTTACTATACGGCTCGGCACGGCGGGGGCTGCGGTGGGTGCGTCCGCGGCGGACCGGCGCGCGGGTTGTGCTGGTGGCTCTGTGGTCGATCTTGATTGTTTCCGCTCCATCCCGGCGTCCGGGCTCGGCCGAAGCGCTGCTGGGTCCTTCGCTTTCGGCGCGGCTGTCGCGGCTGGACATCCGGTCGGCGAAGATGTTCGCGGGGAAGATGCCGGGGGAGCGCCGGAGCAAGAAGCGGGGCGCGTCGGTGGAGTTCGCGGAGCACCGCCAGTACGCGGAGGGGGATGATCTGCGGTTCATCGACTGGAACATCTACGCGCGGCTGGACCGGCTGTTCGTGAAGTTGTTCATGGAAGAGGAGGACCTGGCGCTGCACGTGGTGCTGGATGCGTCGGCGAGCATGGACACGCCGGCGGCCTTCGAGGAGGTCTCACCGGCGGGGTCGGGGGGAAAGAGTGAAGAGGACCGCGCGGGGTCGCTGGGGCTCAACAAGAAGTTGTTCGCGTGCCGGCTGGGAGCGGCGCTGGGGGTGATCGGTCTGACGGGGCAGAATCGGGTGGGGGTGACGGTGTTCGGAACGCCGGGGAAGGACCGCCCGGTGACGATGCCGGATTCGCGCGGGAAGGCGAACGCGCCGCGGCTGACGGGGTTCATCCTGGAGCACGCGTGGCCCGACGACGCGTCGCTGGCGTACGCGTCCGGGGAGGCAGGCGGAGGGGGGCCGGGGGCCGGCTCGGAAAACTCGCTCAACGGGGCGCTGCGGAGCGTGGCGAAGTCGCGGGCGGGCAAGGGGGTGGTGGTGGTGATCAGCGACCTGTT
>CAZDYM010000473.1:0-1591 GCA_964509325.1 uncultured Phycisphaeraceae bacterium | reverse complement strand
CATCGACCTGGCCGACGCCCAGGAGGGCGTCTCGACCTACAACCTGAACGCGGGGGACCTGGGGCTTCCCGCCGGGATCGAGGCGCGCAGCGTCTCGCCCTCCTCGATCTCGCTGACCCTCGAGGCGACGCGCCGCCGCGCGGTGCTGGTGGACTGCCGCACGGCCGAGGAGCACGCGATGGCGCGGATTGAGGGGGCGGTGTTGATCCCGATGCAGGAGTTCGAGCGTCGCGTGGGCGAGCTCGAGGGGCACGAGGAAGACCCCGTGGTGGTTCACTGCCACCACGGGGTGCGTTCGCTGCGGGTAGCGGCGTTCTTGCGGCAGCGCGGGTTCGAGCGGGCGTTGTCGATGGCCGGGGGCATCGACCGGTGGTCGGTGGAGGTCGACCCGCGGGTGCCGCGGTACTGAACGACCCCGGGCGGTCGGTGGGCGCGGCGTCGGCGGGCGGGTGACGGGGGAGCGTCCGTCGCTGAGGCCGAGGGTTGCTCGGGTTACGCGCCGACGGTCAGGACGATCTTGATGCCCTCGCCGGATTGCATGAGTTTGAAGGCCTCGTCGGCGCGTTCCATGGGGAGTTCGTGGGTGACGATCTCTTGCAGTTCGAGCCTGCCGCTGACCAGCAGGTTCTCCATCTGGTACCAGGTTTCCCACATGCGTCTGCCGTTGATGCCGAGCACCTTGGCGCCCTTGAAGACGACGTGGTTGGTGAGGTCGAAGGCGAAGGGTTTGCTCGGGATGCCGAGGAGGGCCGCGGTGCCGCCGTTGCGGAGGGCGGTGAACCCCTGGTCGGTGGCGGCGGGCGAGCCGGACATTTCGAGGAGGACGTCGACGCCGTCGCCGCGGGTCTCGCGTCGGACGCGTTCGATCCAGTGGGTGTCGTCGAGGGGGTTGAAGACGTCGGCGGCGCCGAGTTTTCTGGCGAGTTGGAGTCGGCGCGGGTTGGTGTCGGTGGCGTAGATGCGGGCGGCGCCGGCGGCGCGGGCGACGGTGACGGCCATCAGCCCGATGATGCCGACCCCGGTGATGAGGACCGATTTCGTGCTCACCCCGGCGCTCATGACGGTGTGGACGGCGTTGCCGAGCGGGTCCATGATGGCGGCGAAGGTGTCGGGGATGGCCTGGTGGACGGGCCACACGTTCGAGGCGGGGATGATGAGGTACTCGGCGAAGCAGCCGTCGCGGTCGACGCCCAGGATGCGGGTGTCGCTGGCGATGTGGGCGTTCCCGGTGCGGCTGTTGTAATCGTTGAACTTGGTGATGTGGCCCTCGGCGCTGACGCGCTGGCCGACGTGGCAGTTGCTGACGCCGGCGCCGAGCGCCGCGACGGTGCCGACGAACTCGTGGCCCGTGACGATGCCGACGGGGATGCGGCTTTTGGCCCAGTCGTCCCACTCGTAGATGTGCCGGTCGGTGCCGCAGACCCCGGCTTTCTTGACGCGGATCAGCACCTCGCCCGGCCCGGGCTGGCCGCGCGGCAGGTCGGGGGCCGATTCGCTCTGAGGCAGCGGACGCTCGGGGGTGAAGTGCAGTCCGGGCGACGCCTGCGCTTTGACCAGCGCGCGCATGAGCCCGGTGCCGGTCGGCCCGGCG
>CAZDYM010000472.1:270-1594 GCA_964509325.1 uncultured Phycisphaeraceae bacterium | reverse complement strand
CCATCCGGGCCCATGACCTACACCGTCTTGGCTCGGCGCTACCGCTCGCAGCAGTTCGACGAACTCGTCGGGCAGGAGGCGGTGGCGCGGACGCTGCTCAACGCCATCAAGCAGGACCGGGTGGCCCACGCGTACCTGTTCGTCGGGACCCGCGGCGTGGGCAAGACCTCGACCGCCCGCATCTTCGCCAAGGCTCTCGCGGGGGGCTCGCCGGAGGTGGACGCGGCCATCATGTCGGGGCAGGACACGGATGTGATCGAGATCGACGCCGCCAGCAACCGCGGCGTCGAGGACGCCCGTGAACTGATCGCCAAGGCGGCGTACCGCCCGCTGCGGGGCAAGTTCAAGGTCTACATCATCGACGAAGTCCACATGCTCACCAAGGACGCGTTCAACACGCTCCTGAAACTGCTGGAAGAGCCGCCCGAGCACGTCAAGTTCATCTTGTGTACGACCGAAGCGGAGAAGGTCATCCCCACCATCCGCAGCCGGTGCCAGCGGTTTGATTTCCGCCCGATCCCGACGGCGAAGATCGCCGAGCACCTGTCCGCGGTGCTGAAGCGGGAGAATCTGAAGGCCGAGGGCGAGTTGGTCCACGCGGTGGCTCGGCTGGGCAACGGCTCCATGCGCGACGCGCTGAGCCTGCTGGACCGGGTGATCGCCGCCACGCCCGAGGGCGAGACGATGACGGTGGGGGGGCTGGAGAGGTTGCTGGGGCTGCCGGAGCGGGAAGCGGTGCTGGGGATGGTGGACGCGATGGCGGCGGGGGATGCCGCGGCGGCGCTGCGCGGGGCCGACGCGCTGCTGGCCCAGGGCGTGTCGATCGATCAACTGATCGAGACGCTGGTGCTGCACCTGCGTGATCTGATGATCCTGTGCGCGTGCGGGCACGAGACGGGGCTGGTGGAACTGAGCGGCGCGGCCCGTGAGCGCTCGGCGGCGCAGGCGGACCGCTTTGATGCCGCCGGGCTGGTCCACATGATCGCGCTGTGCGAGAGCGTGGGCCGCGCGGCGTCGAACTCCTCGACGGCGCGGGCGCTGCTCGACGCCCTGATCGTGCGGCTGGCGATGACGGAGAAACTGGCGGACGTGGGGGCGCTGCTGTCGGGCTCGGGCGGGGGTTCCACCGCGACGCCCAGGCCCCCTTCCGTGGGGACATCGGTGCAACGCCCCGCCGCCGCGGAGACCCCCGCAAAAAAACGCTGACGGCGGAGGCGCCGGTCGCCCCACCGGCACCGGCGGCTTCGCCGAGCACCCAAGCCCTTCCGGGACGCGTGAGGGAAGGGCCTCACGCGTCCGCTGCGTTGATCGGGCCGCCGGAAGG
>CAZDYM010000472.1:0-260 GCA_964509325.1 uncultured Phycisphaeraceae bacterium | reverse complement strand
CGTGCGGTCCGGGTTCGGTGCGGAAGCGGAGCCCGAAGGCGACGCCGGGGCGCTGTGGGAGGCGGTGCGCGGGCTGGTGGCGGGCAGCGCGTCGCAGAGCGGCGCGGTGGAGTTGTTCGAACTCAAGTCGGTGCGGGGCCGTGCCGCGGAGATCGTGGTGCGCGACCCCAGCAAGGCCGGCGACGTCTGGGAGGCCCGCTGCCGCCTGGGCCGCTACTACGGCGGGCGCGGCACGGTGATCCATGGCCACAATCGGGGCG
>CAZDYM010000471.1:0-1601 GCA_964509325.1 uncultured Phycisphaeraceae bacterium | reverse complement strand
GTCTTCATCACCGGCGAGATGAAACACCACGAGGTCCGTGGCCTGATCGACCGCGGCGTGTCGGTCATCCTCGCCGGGCACACCGAGACCGAGCGCGGGTACCTGCCCCGTCTGGCCGAGCGTCTGCGCCGGGAGGGCATCGACGCGCGGGTCAGCCAGTCCGACGCCCCGCCGCTCCGCGCCCTGTGAACCTCCCCAGACCGCGCCCCCCGGCCCCCGGCCTACTTCGCCCGGATGACCACCAGCGTGATGTCGTCGGTCTGCGGGTTCATGCCGACAAACCGGCGCACGTCCCACAGCAGGTGGTCGGCGATGTGCGACGCGCTGGCGTTGGGGTTGGCGCTCATGAAGTCCAGCATCGACTGCTTGAGACGGGCCCGCCCGAACTTCTCGCCCTGGTAGTTCATCGCGTCGGTCAGCCCGTCGGTCGACGCCACCATCACGTCGCCCTTGCTCAGGTCGAACATCCCCCGCTCGTACACCATGTCGGGGTCCACGCCCATCACCATCCCGCCCACGTTCAACTCGTGCAGCGACCACCTGCCCGCGTTGGGCCCGGACTTCGGGGGCTTCTGCAGCACCAGCGGCGGGTCGTGCCCCGCGTTGCAGTACGTCAGACGCAGGCTCTTCGGGTCGATCACCCCGTAGAAGACCGTCACGAACTCCTGCGGCAGGGTGTCGCGCGCCAGCGCCTTGTTGACGCGACCCATCAGCTCGTCGAGGTGGAACACGTCCTGCGAGTGGGCCCGCAGGGTGGCCCGGGTGGCCGCCATCAGCAGCGCCGCCGGGATGCCCTTCCCGCTCACGTCGCCCACCGCCACCCCCAGGTGCCCGTTCAGTTCGATCAGGTCGTAGAAGTCGCCCGACAACTCGAACGAAGGGTCGTAGCGGGCCGCGATGTCCAGGTGCGGGAACGCCGGCGGCCTCTGCGGCAGCATGCGGTGCTGCACGTCGCCCGCCAGTTCGAGCTGGCGGCGCAGGTTCGCCGACTCCCGCTCGGACTCCACCAGCCGCGCCCCGCACACCGCGGCGGCGGCCTGCTCCGCGATGGTCTGCAGCAACGCGTGCTGCGACGGGCTCAGCAGCCGCTGCTCGCGGCTGAACAGCCGCAGAACGCCCACCGGCTGGTCCTTGAACAGCAGCGAGACCCCGACGATGCCCTCGAACGACGCCTCCTGGGCGAGTTGAGCGATCAGCGCCCGGCCCCGGTCCGCCGGTGACTCGTGCGGGGAACCCGGAAGCGTGCGGGCCGCCCGCGTGAACGCCTCGGGCAGCCCGACGTGGGCCCGCAGCGTCAGCGACCCGTCGTCCGACCCGCCCCGAGTCTCCCGCGCGGAGTCTGCCTCGATCAGGTGCACCGCGCAGGCGTCCATCGAGAACACCTCCACCGCCGAGCGCATCGCCACCTGCAGGATCGTCTGGATGTCGCGCGTCGCCACCAGCAGGCTCGACAGCCGGAACAGCGTCCGCAGCTCCGAGTGCCGCTGGTTCACCTCCATCGCCTGCTCGCAGAACTCCGAGACGGTCGACGCGAGCATCTCCACGGCGAACTCCAGCAGGTCGCGCTGGGCATCCGGATTGCCCTCCAGCAGGTGCTGCAA
>CAZDYM010000470.1:0-1609 GCA_964509325.1 uncultured Phycisphaeraceae bacterium | reverse complement strand
TCCCCTGCGCCAACGGCAGGTCCGATCCAAAGTTCACCGTGTTGGTCTGTCGCCTCATATACGCCTTCCACGAGTCCGACCCCGACTCGCGCCCGCCGCCGGTTTCCTTCTCACCTCCGAACGCGCCGCCGATCTCCGCGCCGCTCGTGCCAAGGTTCACGTTGGCGATCCCGCAGTCGCTCCCGGCGTGGCTCAGGAACCGCTCCGCCGTCCGCACCGAGTCCGTGAACACGGCGCTCGACAAGCCCTGCGGCACGCCGTTGTGCGCCTCCATCGCCTCCTCGAAGGTGTCGAACTCGAACACGTACAGGATCGGCGCGAACGTCTCTTCCTTCGCGATGCTCGGGCTCCCGCCCTTCGGCACGCGGATGATCGTCGGCTCCACGAAGTGGCCCGGGTCGTGCGTGAACCGGTCGATGCCGGGCAGGCCGCCGCACAGCACCTCGCAGCCCTCCTCGACCGCCCTCTGCACCGCGTGCCTCATCTGCTGCACCGCGCGGTCGTGGATCAACGGACCCATCAGCGTCCCTTCGGCCATCGGATCGCCGATCCGCACCGTCTTGTACGCCCCGAGGATCCGCGGGAGCAGCCTCTCCGCCGTCCCGCCCACGCACAGCAGACGCCGCGTCGTCGTGCACCGCTGCCCCGCCGTCCCCACCGCGCCGAACACCACCGCCCGCATCGTCAGGTCCATGTCGGCGTCCGGCATCACGATGATCGCGTTGTTGCCCCCCAGTTCCAGCAGGCACCGCCCCAGCCGACGCGCCACCACCTCGCCCACCCGCCGGCCCATCCGGCACGACCCCGTCGCGCTGATCAGCGGCACCCGGTGGTCGTTCACCAGGAACTCCGACACCTCCGCGTCGGTCCCGATCAGCAGCGGGAACAGGTCCTCCGGCTTCACGCCGCCCGTCGGCTTCCACAGGTCCTGCGCCCGCATCACATCGTGCGCCACCTTCGTGCCCGCCACCGCGATCAGCGGCGTGAACAGGCTCGGCTTCCAGATCACGCTGTCGCCGCACACCGCCGCCAGCATCGCGTTCCACGCCCACACCGCGATCGGGAAGTTGAACGCCGTGATCACCCCCACCGCTCCCAGCGGGTGCCACTGCTCCATCATGCGATGCATGGGCCTTTCGCTGGGCATCGTCAGGCCGTAGCACTGCCGCGACAGCCCCACCGCGAAATCCGCGATGTCGACGCACTCCTGCACCTCGCCCTTGCCCTCGGCGAAGATCTTCCCCATCTCCAGCGTCACCAGGGCGCCCAGATCTTCCAACCGGTCGCGGAACGCGTTCCCCATCCGACGCACGATCTCCCCCCGCTTCGGCGCCGGGAGCGCCGCCCACTGCTTCTGAGCCGCCACCGCCCGCCCGATCGCCGCGTCCGCCTCCGCCCGCGTGTGCAGCCGGTACCCGGCCAGAATGCGCCCCGTCGCCGGGTTCCACGACCACACCACCCCGTCGTCCTCCGCCGGCAACTGCGACGGCGCCAAACCCGCCGGCGCGGGCACCACCCGCGCGTCATCGCTCACTCCCAGCCGCTTGAGCACCCCCGCCGCAAACTCAGGCGACGAAGACCTTCCCCCGCCTCCGGCACCCGGCGCGGT
>CAZDYM010000469.1:0-1640 GCA_964509325.1 uncultured Phycisphaeraceae bacterium | reverse complement strand
GTCCTTGTCACGCACATTCACCTCGACCACGCCGGCGCGGCGGGTTTTCTTTCGGGCCATGTTGGGAATCTCCAGGCGGGACGCGGGGACGAAGGCGACGGCGGGCACGGCGGCCCGCGTGGCGCGGCGGGTGGTCTTGGGGGCGGACGCCTTCCGGGGGCTCCTGCGGCCTGTGGCGCGAGCGCCGGACCATTCCCCTGAACGGGCGCGGCGGGCAAACTCGCGGCGGACGCGGAGTTGGGCGGCGGTCGGGGCTTTGCGGCGGGCTGACATCGGAAACGGCTCCGGGCGGTACACTGTGGGGCGGGGGGGAGAAAAGGGGCTTCGATGAATCCGGCTTCGGCTTATGAGTTGGGGCGTGCTTCGGCGGCGGTCGAGTTCGTGGCGGCTTCTACGGTCGTGTGGCTGTTCGGGCTGTCGTTCTTTCTTGTGGTCGCGTTCGTGTGGCTTGCTCTTCTGAATCGGGAGGTGGCTCGCCTATCGGCGGCGGCCCCTGAACATTGCAAAGAGGGCGAGCGCGGCGAGCGCGAGAAGCGTGAGCGGTGAACCGAGCCCAAGCGGCGCGGCGGGTTGCGTCGTGGTCGTTTTCTGCCCCGTGTTCGGGTCGATCGTTTCAACGATCCGAGCCCCCGCGTACACTTTGATCGCGGCGGCAGCGCCTTTTCCGGCTTCCCATATGGCGAACGCGAGCCCGGCGAACGCGATGAGCGCCGCGGCGGCGGCGGTCCCAAGCACGATGTTCGGAACGGCGGCGAGCACGGCGGGAAGTGCGCCAAGCCCGTTCAATCCCTGCATGGTGCGCGCGATGGTGCGCCCGATTTCCGAGTTCCAGCGGTTGGCGAAGTCGGGGGCGACGGCTCCGGCGCGGACCAGGAAGGTATCAACGGCGCGCATCATTTCGGCGTAGTTCGCGGCCTGCTGGTTGACGAAGGCGGACAGTTTCAGGAAGTCGGACGCCTCGCGGCTGCTGCGGATGCCCCGGGCGCGGATGCGGTTCACAATCGCCTTGGCGCGGTTGTACGTGTAGATCACGCCCAAAAGGTTCCCTTCCACCCACTCGGCGGCGGCGGTCACGTTGGGGAACGGGTTGAGCGGGAGGGCGGTCATGGGGTCATTTCCGGGCGAGCAAAACCAGAGCGGCGGCGGCGGCGGCGGGCAGGAACCAAGTGGGCATGGCGGCGGCGGCGGGCGCGGCGGGTGCGGGCGTCTGCTGCTGCTGGGCGAATCGCGAGAGAAGCGCCCGCATCTGCGCGTCGCTCATGCCTTTCGGACGCTTGGCCTTCCCGGTCGCCAAGTTCACGAGCAAGCCCGCGCCGATGTCGATGATCTCGGCCGCGCCGGGGATGGCGGCCCCGGCCGCGCCCGCGATTTTTCCAATCGTGTTTTTGTTGCGGTTGATCGTCTTTTTGATCGCGTCCCCGATCTTCTTCAGGAACCCGAGCCCGGCGAGTCCTTCGAGATACGGCACGCTTTCCCACGCCTCGTACCCGGCGTCCCACCCCGCGCCGTCGTCCGCGCTGTAGGCGGTCTCGTCGTAGCTGCCGGGTTGGCCGAAGGTCTCGTCAATAACCTCTCGCGCCGTGGTCTCGATGGTGCTCATCTGCGGGAGCGGTCGAACCGGCTCATCGGGCAGCGGGGCG
>CAZDYM010000468.1:0-1664 GCA_964509325.1 uncultured Phycisphaeraceae bacterium | reverse complement strand
ATGGCCTGCGAGGCCATGGCCGACGCCCTCCGCCGCGTCGCGCGACTCGCCCGCATCGACCCGCGCCGCTTCACCTTCCGCCACGGCAGCATCGCCTCGCGCATCGACGCCGTCCGCGCCCTGGCCGGCCTCCCCGCCGACCGGCTCCCCATCGACCGCGCCGTCCGCCGCATCAAGGCTGCGACCGCTCTGGCCATCGCCGCGAACATCGCGCTCGCCCTCCTCCGGTAACGCCCCGCCGACGCACGCTCAAGCCTTCGCCGGCCCCGCCGACTGCCCCTCGGCGTACAACTCCTGGATCGCCTCCACCACCTCGCGCTGCCGCATGAACGCCGCCGAAACCTCGGGGTCGAAGTGCGTCCCCGAATCCTTCTGGATGATCCCGTACGCCTTGTCCAGCGGGAACGCCTGCTTGTACGACCGCTTGCTCGTGAGCGCGTCGAACACGTCCGCCACCGCGCAGATCCGACCCTCGATCGAGATCCCCGCCCCCTTCAGCCCCTGCGGGTAGCCCGTCCCGTCCCACTTCTCGTGGTGGTGCAGCGCGATCCGTTCCGCCGTCCGGATCACCTCGTTGTCCGACCCCCGCAGGATCTCCGCCCCGATCGTCGTGTGCTTCTTCATCTGCTCCCGCTCACCGGGCGTCAGCGGGCCCGCCTTGGTCAGGATCGAATCCGGGATCCCCAGCTTCCCCACGTCGTGCATCGGCGCCGCGTACAGGATCTCCGAGCACCTGCTCTGCGGCAGCCCCATCGCCTGCGCGATCGCCTCGCAGTACATGCTCACCCGCTGGATGTGCGCCCCCGTGTCGTTGTCACGGAACTCCGCCGCCGTCGCCAGCCGGAAGATCGTCTCCAGGTGCAGCTTCTGCACCTGCAGCCTCAGCTGCGTGTTCCGCACCACGATCGTCGCCATGCTCGCCAGCGCCTCGGCGGTCTGAAGCGCCATCTCCGGGAACGCCGTCGGCGCCGCCCCCGGCTCGGGCACGTGGTTGATCGCCTGGATCACCCCCACCGGCGCCTGCCCCGACACCCCGATCGGCAGCACCAGCATCGACTTCGTCCGGTACCCCGTCCGCTCGTCGATCGTCCGATCAAACCGGTAAGGCAGGCCCTCCGCCGTCTCGTACACGTCCGCCACCGCCAGCGAGCGACCCTCCCGCGCCGCGTACGCCGCCAACGCCGTGCCCTGGATCGGGATCCGCAGCCCCTTGAACATCGGCGTCAACATCCCGCACAGCCGCGGCGATTCCACCATGTCCGCCCGGCTGTCGCTCTGCGTGCACACAAACCGCAGATGATCACCCTCCACCAAATACACCGCCCCGGCGTCCGCCCGGACCATCCGCCGAAGTTCCCGCAGCAGGTCGTCCAGCATCCACTCCAGCGGACGGTCCTGGTTCAGCGTCGCGCACACCGACAGCAGCGGCCCGATCTGACACGACAGCGAACCCGCCTCCGGCGGAGGCAGCATCGGCTCGGCGGAAAGTCCAGCAGGTGTCATCGCGGCGGCTCCTCGCCATCAGGCCCACACACCCCGCAGCGTATCACCCCCAACGCACGCCCCACAACGATCGTGGCCCAACTCCCCTTCGATATACTCCCCGCCCCGCCCGCCACGCCCAGCGGAACCCACCACCTCGGCCCGCAACCCCGTCCGTCCCG
>CAZDYM010000467.1:0-1676 GCA_964509325.1 uncultured Phycisphaeraceae bacterium | reverse complement strand
CGGCGGGCCTCGCGGGCACGCGGCCCGCAGCCGCGTCGCCGCCCACTACAAACCCGCCTGCAGCGGCCTGGTGCTCTATCTCGGCCTCGACCGGCAGTACGACCACCTCGCCCACCACTGCTTCCTCTTCAGCCGCGACTCGCGCGCCGAGTTCGACGACATCTACAACAAGGCGATCCCCGCCCGAGACCCGTCCATCTATCTCGCCGTGCCCTCACGCACCGACCCGGCCCAGGCCCCCGCGGGCTGCGAGGCGTTCTACGCCCTCATCCACACGCCCGCGAACCCGGGCAACACGCCCCGATGGGGCAACCGCGGCGACGGCCGGCTCCTCGATCAGTACCGCCCCGTCGTCATCGACAAACTCAAACGCTGCGGCATGCCCGACCTCGAAGACCGCATCCTCGCCGAGAAGCACCTCACCCCGGACATGATCGACACCATGTACAACGCCGAGGGAGGCGCCATCTACGGCCTGGCTTCCCACGGCAAACTCATCGGCGGCTTCAAGCCACGCAACCGGTCAACCGTCATGAAGGGCCTCTACCTCGCCGGCGGCAGCGTCAACCCCGGCCCCGGCGTGCCCATGGTCCTCATGTCCGGGGTCACCGCCGCACGCTGCGTGGCGCAGGACTTCGGCGTCGAGCCCATGCCCATCGACGCGGCCCCGCCCGTCACCACCCGCGCCCCCAAACGCGAACTCGTGGGGGTCTGACCCTCCCGGACGACGGGTCATCGACGCCCCGCCGGCGATGGGCCGGGCCGCACGCAAGGGACGCTCCCACACCCAACCATGCCCGCAGCGGAGACCGCCCATCCCCCCACCCTCATCCCCGCCAGGCCCGACCCGCGGGTGGCCCGCTTTTTCGCGTGGTACACACGCCGACTGTTCTCGAAGAGGTTCTTCGCGGTACGCCTCATGCCGGGCTCGCGCGAGTGCCTGCGATCAACCAACGCCCACGACGGGCCCGCGATCATCGTCATGACCCACGGCTCCTGGTGGGACCCGATGACCGCGATCCTGCTGCACCACCACCCGTGGGGACACCGGCACAAGCCCGCCCGCGCGCCCGCCGCCCCCATGGATTCGGCGATGCTCAAACGCTTCGGCTTTTTCCGCAGGCTCGGCGTGTTCGGCATCGACCCCGATTCGCCCGCCAGCCTCCAGGCGATGGGCGCGTACATGCTGGAGCGCTTCCGCGCCGAGCCCCGCACCACGCTCTGGGTCACCGCCCAGGGGCATTTCCACGATCCACGCACCCCGCCGAAACTGAGACCGGGGGCGGCGTGGCTCGCCGCACGCACGCCCAACGTCCGCGTCCTGTGCTGCGCGATCGAGTACGCCTTCTGGACCGACCAGCGCCCCGAGGTCTTCGTCAGGGTCCAGCAGGCATCGCCAGCGCCCTCGCCAGCGCCCTCCCCTTCAACCACCGACTGGCTGCGGGCCATGCAATCGACCATGGAAGCGTGCGCCGCCGCGCTCGCGCAGGCGGTGATGTCACGAGACCCGGCGTACTTCGAGCCCCTCCAGGGCGCCGGCCCCACCAGCATCAACCCCCTCTACGACCTGTGGCAGCGGGTCACCGGCAAGGGCAACGCCATCGAGGTGCGCGCCCGACCCGCGCCGAAGCCCGCCGCCTCAACGCCGGAGGTCACGCCATGATCGTCTGGGCGGC
>CAZDYM010000466.1:0-1686 GCA_964509325.1 uncultured Phycisphaeraceae bacterium | reverse complement strand
CGAAGGCGGTGCTCTTGGTCGCGGCTTGGCCGTGAGACAGGCGGGAGATCTGTCGAACTGGATCGACGCACGTGGGCCGTCTGCGCCATCGCATGACGGACCAAGCGATCGCGACCTGTCGCCCCCTTCTCCCTGAGGGTCGGGGTCCGATGGCCGCCGTATACTCCGGGCCCGGAACTGTACCTCTCCCGAACCCGAGCCAATGCCCTACACCCTGAAACCCATCCGTGACGGCTTCGATACCGACGTCGAGCAGCTCGACTACCTGAAAGGTCACGTCGATACCGGCGACCGTTGGACCTTGAACTTCGGGCCCCAGCACCCCGCCACCCACACGACCCTCCGGCTGGTGCTGGAGCTCGACGGCGAGCGGGTGGCCCGCTGCACGCCCCACATCGGGTATCTGCACTCGGGCTTCGAGAAGCTCGCCGAGCACCTGGATTACAACCAGTACGTGACCATCGTGTCGCGGATGGACTATCTCTCGCCTATCGCCAACGACATCGTGTGGCACCACGCGGTGGAGAAGCTGTTCGGGATCGACATCACGCCGCGCTGCAAGGTGCTGCGCACGATCATGATGGAGATCGCGCGCATCCAGAACCACCTGCTGTGCGTGGGCGCGGCGGCGCTGGACCTCGGCGGCTTCACCGGGTTCCTGTACGCCTTCAACGTCCGCGAGAAGATCTACGACATCGTCGACTACATCTCGGGCCAGCGGTTCCACCCGGACTGGACCCGCGTCGGCGGCCTGATGAAGGACCTGCCCGACGACGAGACCTTCCGGAAGCTCGTCCGCGCCCTCATCGACAAGGAGGTGCCGCAGGCGGTGAAGGACCTCGAGGACCTGGTGCTGCGGAACAAGATCTTCATCGACCGCACCGCGGGCATCGGGGTGATCTCGAAGGACGAGGCGGTGGCGTGGAGCCTCAGCGGGCCGATGGCCCGCGCCTCGGGCGTGGTGCGCGACCTCCGCAAGGACGAGCCCTGCCTCTGCTACGCCGACAACTGGGACGGGCAGGGCGCCGAGGGCGTCAAGTTCCAGGTCCCGGTGCACACCGACGGCGACGTGTACGCGCGGTTCCATGTCCGGATCGAAGAGATCCGCCAGAGCCTGAGGATCATCGACCAGTTGATCGACAAGATCCCCGCCGGCCCGGTGGACACCTTCGCCGACGGCAAGTTCGTGAAGCCCAGCAAGAGCGAGGTCTACGGCTCGATCGAAGGGCTGATCCAGCACTTCGAGCTGGTGATGACGAATCGGGGGTGGAAGGCCCCGATCGCCGAGGCGTACGGGTGCATGGAAACGGCCAACGGCGAACTGGGCTACTACATCGTGAGCGACGGCGGCCCGCGGAGTTTCCGCGCCCGCACCCGCCCGCCTTGCTTCATCAACTACTCGGTGATGGCCAAACTCACCGAGGGCCACATGCTGGCGGATGTCGTCGCTGTGCTCGGCTCGATCAACGTGGTGGCGGCGGAACTGGACCGCTGAGGCGCCCGGGGCCGCGGGCCTTGGCCCGCGCCCGTGAAACTCGGAGCGGTCGTGTGCTACCCTGTCTCCGAGCCGTCTTTGGAGATCGAGCCATGACCGTAAGCAACGATGAGGCGTTGAGATTCACACGACGCGGCGCGCTGGGCCTGGGCGTGGCGTTCGCCGCCGGCGCGGTGCTGCCGCGGGCCGCC
>CAZDYM010000465.1:0-1696 GCA_964509325.1 uncultured Phycisphaeraceae bacterium | reverse complement strand
TTCCCCCCGGCCCCCCCCGGCGTGCCCCCCCGGCGTGCCCGGCGTGCCCGGCGCGGTCGCGTCGGTTGCGTCCGCGGCGTCGGCCCGGGTCATGCGTAGCATGATTTCGGGACGATGATCTTCCCCTTGAAGACCGCCGCGCCATGGGGATCGCCGCCGCCATCCCGAGCATGTTTCTTCGGCGCTTGATGCTGCTGGGGGGGGTGTTCTGCGCCGTCGTGGTCGTGCTGGCCGGGCAGGGGTACCGGCTGACAGTGCTGCAGGGCGACCGGCACGCCGAGGCGGCTGAATCGCGCCTCACGCTGGAAAAGTGGACCCCGACGGTGCGCGGGCGCGTGCTCGACCGCAAGGGCCGCGTGCTCGCACTGGACAAGCCCGGGTTCGACGTGATGGTGTCCTACCCGGTGATCTCCGGCGAGTGGGCCTACGAGCAGGCGTGGCGCGACGCTCGCAAGAAGCACCGCGCCCAGTGGCCCAAGATGAGCGCCGCGCAGCGCGACGCCGCCGCGAAGGAGCTCCTCCCGCCCTACGAGCAGAAGCAGTCCGAGGTGTGGACGCGGCTGGCGCGGACGCTCGCGGTGTCCCCCGAGGACCTGGCCCAGACCCGCAACCGGATCATCGCCAAGGTGCAGCGGACGGTCTCGACCACCAAACTGCGCTGGCTCGAGGAACGGATCGAGAAGTTCGGCGCCCTGAACGACCGCGGCGAGGCCATGACCATCCGCGACGTGGACCGCCCGATCGCCGTCGAGCGCGAGATGTTCCCCGTCGCCGCGGGGGCCAGCGAGGACAGGCTGTTCGAGCTCCGGCGGATCGAGTCCGACCTGCCCGGGGTGCGGGTCGTCGAGGCCGCGGTGCGGGTCTACCCGTACGAGACCATGCTCGTCACCCTCAGCCGGGCCCACTACCCCGACGCCCTCCGGCGGGACCTGCCCGAGGAGTTCGCGGTCCAGGTCAAGGGTGTGGCGACGCACGCGCTGGGGTGGATGCGCGGGATCCGCGCCGAGGATGTCGCGGCGCAGCCTCGCAAGGACCCCGTCACCGGCACGCTGAACCGGGCGCGGTACTTCGAGCGGGACAAGGTCGGCGCCGGGGGGATCGAGGAATCCGCCGAGAAGACCCTCCGCGGCAAACGCGGGGTCCGGCGCGAGCACCTGGACACCGGCGAACTCGAAGCCGAGCCCGCCGAGCCCGGCGCCGACGTGCGGCTCACGCTCGACATCAACCTGCAGAGCCGCGTGCAGGCGCTCATGTCGCCCGAGTCCGGGTTCGGGGCGCTGCAGGCGTGGCACCTCAGCCCGCAACTCGACCAGCGCCCCAAGTTCCCGCTGGGCACTCCCCTCAACGGGGCCGCGGTGATCCTGGAGATCGACAGCGGCGAGATCCTGGCGGCGGTGTCGATGCCGACGTTCACCCGCGAGCAGGCCCAGGAACGCCCCGAGACCGTGTTCGAGGACCCGGTGAACACCCCGTACGTCAACCGCGTGGTCGCCAAGCCGTACCCGCCCGGGTCGGTCGTCAAGCCGCTCATCCTGGCGTCGGCGGTGAGTCAGGGCGTGCACTCGCTCGGGCGTCTGATCGAGTGCACCGGGCACCTGTACCCGAACCAGCCGGCGATGTACCGCTGCTGGGTGTACAAGCAGAACAACACCACGCACTCGGCGTTCTTCGAGGGGGCGCTCAACCCGGTCCAGGC
>CAZDYM010000464.1:0-1699 GCA_964509325.1 uncultured Phycisphaeraceae bacterium | reverse complement strand
GGCCATGCACTCGTCGATGGAGTTGTCGACGGCCTCGTAGACGAGGTGGTGCAGGCCGCCGGCGCCGGTGTCGCCGATGTACATACCGGGGCGCTTGCGGACCGCTTCGAGGCCTTCCAGAATCTTGATCTGATCCGCGCCGTACGCTTGCTTGGATTCGGCGTGCGCGTTGAGTCCCGCGTCACTCGGGCCCGTTGCTGAGGGGAGGTCACTCTTGTACGACGGCGTATCGGGCATGGTGCTCGGAGGCATGTTCGCGGGCGAGTCGGAGGGAGTGAGTTCGGGGCGGCGCGGGAGGCCCGTGGAAGGCCGTTTCGGCCGGGAGTTTCGCGGTGGAATCCGGCCCGCGCCGGAGCGCCGGAGTCGGACGCGGATGATAGGCGGACGCGCGGTTTTTTTCCTCCGCCGATGCGGGATTTCAACACCCGCGCGCCCCGCTGTTTCCACTTGTTCTGAGATTGATGCTCAGTCCTTCACCGAGGGCGCCTCACGCCGGTTTCCGCCGCCGGTTCGACGCCCCACCCTGCGGCGGCACGTCGATCGATTGCACCATCGGCACATCGACGATCTCCATCGCGTCGTCGCTCCCGACAGCCAGGCAGGTCCGTCCGGTGGAGAGAGCCCGTGGAAATCGGCGCGACACACCTTCACCGAACAAGCGGTGCGCACGTGAAGTCGGATCACGCGGAAAGGCTCGGCCCTCAAGCGCGCTCGGATGCGGTCGCTTGTCGTGGCGTGATTCGACGCGCGGCGCTCACGGGCGGATCTCCACCGTGCTGGCCCCCTCGAACAGCAGCTCGTAGATGAACTCGACGTCGCGGTCGATCAGGCGCACGCAGCCCATGCTCTTTTCCTGGCCGATGGACTCGGGCTCGATGGTGCCGTGGATGCCGTAGCCGCTGAGGAGTTTGGTCGTGGGGTCGGTCCCGTCGAGGCCGATCCAGCGTTCGCCGATGGGGTTCTTCGGGTCGTCGGCGTCGAACCTCTCGCCGGTGCGCGGGTTGACCCACTTGGGGTTCACCAGTTTGCTCTTCGGCTTCACGATGAACGATCCCGTGGGGGTGGAGCCGTGCTCACCCAGGCCCACTGCGAACGACTTCACGTAGATGCGGTTCCCCGCCGAGTCCTTCGCGTCGTTGAACACGTCCATCCGGAACGCGCCCTTGTGAACCACGGCGTGGAACGGGCCCTTGATCAGTTTGATCCGCTGGTTCAGCCTGATCTTCCCGGGGTCGGTGATGCGGTTCACCCGCGCGATCAGCCGCCAGTCCACCGCGAGGTTCCTGGTGGAGGGCAGCTTCACGAGGCGGTCGCCGGACTGGAAGGCGTAGGTCTCGCTCATCGCGTCGCCGGGCTCGACGCGGGGTGACCAGGTGATGGCCTCCGCGAGCGAGGCGAGTTTGTCCCGGAGCACGACGCGATCGGCCTCGGTGGCGCGGGCGTCGAACAGCGCGCGGTTATAGGCGTCGCGGGCCTCGACCGGCTTGCCCCGGGCGATGAACGCGTCGCCCTGGTCCACAAGGAAGCCGACCGCCGACGAAGCGGGCAGCGAGCCGACGGGCGGGCTCACGCCGGCGGAAGGCGCGGCGCCCGCGGGCATCGTGGAACTGCTGGAAGGGGGTTCGGTGCCCGGCGGGTTCGAGCCGCCGACGCCGGGCTCGGCGCCGCTGGGAGTGCTGGGCGGGGTGCCTGTCCCGCG
>CAZDYM010000463.1:0-1700 GCA_964509325.1 uncultured Phycisphaeraceae bacterium | reverse complement strand
GGCGCGGGGATCGCACGCCTCGGCGGAGGGGCACGGGACGCGCGGCGGCGTCGAGCACCCTTACGGGGACGGGCGCGCGGGGGAGCGCACGGCGGCGCTGCTGGCGCGGATCGACCCGACGGAGCGGGCGCTGATCCGGAAGCGCAACGCGTACTGAGGCCGGTTGCTTCAGGCAGTTTCCTCGCGTGCCAGCAGCGCCGCGCCGAGCAGGCCCGCGTCGTCTTCGAGTTTGGTCGCGACGACCTTGACGCTCTTGCAGCGCTCCGGGAACGCGTTGGCACGGAGGCTGGACTGGACGCGCTTGACGTACGCTTCGCCGAGGGCTTCGGTGAGGCCGCCGCCGAGGATGACCAGCGGGAGGGCGAGCACGGTGACGGTGTGGGCGATGGAGATGCCCATGAAATCGGCGGATTCATCGATGACGCGGCGGACCAGGTCGTCGCCCTTGCGGTAGCACTCGCCCAGCGCGCCGGCGCCGACGGACTCGATCTTGTCGTCGCCGCCGGCGACGTCGGTGAGCATCGAGGGGTTGTTGGCGCGGATGAGGCGGGCGAGGCGGAGGACGATGAACTTGCGGGAGCAGTTCTCTTCGAGTTTGCGGTTGCCCAGGGCGGCGCCGGGGAACAGGACGGTGTGGCCGATCTCGCCGGCGGTGCCGAAGCCCCCCTGGTACAGATGCCCGTTGAGGACGAGCCCGCCGCCGACGCCGGTGCCGACCCAGACGCCGAGCACGTCGTCGGCCCCTTGACCCGCGCCGAGTTTGTTCTCGCCGTAGACCGCGACGTTGACGTCGTTGTCGACGACGACGGGGCGGTTCTTGAGGCGGTCGGAGAGGAGTCTGGCGAGGGGGACGTCGTTCCAGCGGAGGTTGGGCGCCTCCATGACGATGCCGCGTTTGTGGTCGATGCCGCCGGGCGCGCCGATGCCGACGCTGGCGAGGTCGGTCACCTTGACGCGGGCTTCTTCGCAGGCCTCCTCGATGCCGGTCACGAGCCTGTTGATGACGGCGTCCTGGCCCTCGTCGGCCTTGGTCTTCTTCTTGACGCGGCCGATGATTCTGTTGGCGGCGTCGACGACGCCGATCTGCATGTTGGTGCCGCCGAGGTCGATGCCGATGACGGGGGCCGAGGCGTTCGCTGCGGGCATGGGGCGCTCCTTTGGTTCGAGCGAGTGTACCCAAGCGGCGGGGCGCCCAAGCGGTCTGATGGAAGCGCGGCGGGGTGCGTGGGCGGAGCTCCGTTGCCCGCCAGTGCGGATGGCCGCATCCCGGGACGCGGCCGCCGCGGCGTTGCGCACGAACCTGAACCTCAGCGTTTCCGCGCGGTCGCCTTCTTGGGCTTCGACGGCGCGGCGACACTGGTCGGGGCGCGCTTCGTGTCGGGCTTCGCCGCCGGCTTGGATTCGTGCTTCGACTCCGCCTTGGGCTCGCTGCTGCCGGCGTCGGGCTTGGATTCGCTCTTGGTCTCGGCGGGTTTGCTCTCCGCCTCGGCGGCTTTTTTGTAGCTCTCGGAGCGGTAGTCGGTCTCGTAGAAGCCTCCGCCTTTGAACAGGACGCCGGCGCCGATGCCGATCTTGCGTTCGAGTTTGGGCTTGCCGCACTTGGGGCACTTGGTCAGCGCCTTGGCGGTCATGGCCTGGAACTCCTCGAACTCGTGCTTGCAGGCGGCGCAGGCGTATTCGTAGGTGGGCATGGGGGACGG
>CAZDYM010000462.1:0-1702 GCA_964509325.1 uncultured Phycisphaeraceae bacterium | reverse complement strand
CGCCGCCGATCATGCGTGCCTGCGGGTTCGGGCCCTGATCCGGGCATGCACGCCAGCACGCCGCGGGGCTTGTGGCGGCGGACCGCCGCGGCCGCCGGTTCGCCCACGGTGCGACAGGTCTCGATTTCAGCGTCCGGCATCGAGGCGCCGATGCGGTCATAGACGGACTTGCCGATACGGGTGCTTTCGAGGCCCGTCCGCGAAGGTGCGAAGCGACAACGCGTGCGCTGCGCGGAACGGGCGTGCGCACCGACCAAAAACCAACCGGCGAAGTTGAAGTTCACGGCCCCGCGTCGAGCGTCACGCCCGCTATCATCTTTGCCCCTGCGTTGCGCGGGCCGCTTCCCGGCGGCCGCAAAAGCGCTTTACCGCTTGGTTGTCCTCGAAGTCCTACGCCACGATCGGCCCGGCCCTCGTGCCCCCGGGTGACTTGGTCAACCCCAAGGACCGCCGTCCATGTCCACCACTGCCTCAGGACCCCGCATCATCCAGTTCCGCGAAGCCCTGCGCGAAGCCATGTCGGAGGAGATGCGCCGCGACCCGCGCGTCTTCCTGCTGGGCGAGGAAGTCGCCCAGTACAACGGCGCGTACAAGGTCTCGCAGGGCATGCTCGACGAGTTCGGGCCGCAGCGCGTCATTGATGCGCCCATCTCCGAGAACGGCTTCGCCGGCCTCGGCATCGGGGCGGCGATGTACGGGCTGAGGCCGATCATCGAGTTCATGTCCTGGTCGTTCTCGCTTGTCGCGGCGGATCAGATCCTCAACAACGCCGCCAAGATGCTGTACATGTCCGGCGGGCAGTGGGGGTGCCCCATCGTCTTCCGCGGGAACAACGGGGCCGGCGGGCAGCTCGGGAGCACCCACTCGTGGTGCGTCGAGGCGCTCTATTCAAACGTTCCGGGGTTGAAGATCGCCATCCCCTCGTGCCCGTACGACGCCAAGGGTCTGCTCAAGACCGCCATCCGAGACCCCGACCCGGTGTTCTTCCTCGAGTCCGAGCGCATGCTCGGGGACAAGGGCGAAGTCCCCGAAGAGGAGTACCTCATCCCCTTCGGCCAGGCCATCCTCCGCCGCGAGGGCTCCGACTGCACGCTGGTGAGCTTCGGCCGCCCGGTGAACTTCTGCACGGAGGCGGCGGACGAGCTTCTCGCCGAGGGGATCTCGTGCGACGTGCTGGACATGCGGACCATCCGCCCGCTGGATATCGACGCGATCATCGCCAGCGTGAAGAAGACCAACCGCCTCGTGGTGGTCGATCAATCATGGCCCTTCGCCAGCGTGGCGACCGAGGTGATCACGCAGACCATCGAGCGGGCGTTCGACCACTTGGACCACCAGCCGGTGCGGGTGAACACCGACGACGTGCCGACGCCGTACGCGAAGAACCTGGAGATGGAATACCTGCCGAACAAGAAGAAGATCGTGGCGGCGGTGAAAGGCGTGGTGGGGGCGGCGGTCTGACCGCCGCGAACGCTCAAAGCTCAAAGCAGCAAAGCTCAAATCGAAATGGGCCATTCGGAGATCGATTGATGGCACGATTGAAAGCGGAGTTGCTCGAGCGTGTGGAGCGTCTGGCGGACAGATGCCTCGACGTTGCCGGGCACGTCGCGGCCAAGCGTCGCTTCCCTCGGCTGATCGAGCAGATGACGGCCAGCGGCACGTCGATCGGGGCAAACGTGTTCGAGGCCGACGAGGCGATGAG
>CAZDYM010000461.1:0-1702 GCA_964509325.1 uncultured Phycisphaeraceae bacterium | reverse complement strand
CGCTACAACCGCGCCCGCCAGTCGCAGATCACCACCGAGCTGACCGAGATCATCTCTGGCGCGGCGGCGCTGGAGTAGTGCTCACCGGCCTGATCGTTCCGGCGTTCAACGTGTCAGGTGCCAGGTGCCGCGATGGGCCAGGTGCCACGATGGCCCGTCCGCGGCCCGTCGTGCCCGCGCCCAGGAGCGTTCGGCTGTCCGGCACGACGCTCGACGCCGACATCGAGCATCGTGGCACGCCCGCCCCAAACCCGGAGCACCGGACCCCATCGCAGCGCCTCCCCCACCGCCCGGGCTCTGTTTCGCTCGCGCAAAGGCGGCGTGATGATTTCGCCAAGTCGGCTTGATCGGGCTTTGCGGGGCTGAATCCGCCGCTACGTTCGTCTTCCCCTGTGCGAGCGGCGTTCCCCCGGGGACGCGCGTGATGTGTCACCTGTGTCGGGACCGGCGTGCGATTTCCTGTGTCGTCGCCGCGCAGGGTGTGGGAGAGACGATGATGACGAACTCGATCCGTGTTGTCGGCGTGACCGCCGGCCTCGTGCTCGCCGCGGGGACCGCCTTTGCCGGCCCGATCTCGCTGCAGTTCACCAGCCGCTACGGCTCGGGGCTCTTTGATCAGGGCGCTGCGGAGATCCCCGCCTTCGACCCCTCGACCAACCGCGCCTTCGTGGTCAACGGGGCCCAGGCCCGGATCGACGTGCTGGATGTCGACAACGCCGGCGTGCTCTCGTTCAACTCGAGCCTGAGCATCGCGGGCATCACGGCGAGTGGCAAGATCAACAGCGTGGCGGTGAAGAACGGCGTGCTCGCCGTCGCGGTGGCGGACAACGCCTCGAACCAGAACGCCGGCAGCGTCCACTTCTTCAACACCTCGACGGGCCTGCCTCTGGGCTCGACGCCCGTGGGCGCCCTGCCCGACATGCTCACCTTCACGCCCGACGGCACCAAACTGCTCGTCGCCAACGAGGGCGAGCCCAACTCCTACGGCCAGGCCAACTCGGTCGACCCCGAGGGCTCGGTCAGCATCATCAACCTGTCGTTCCCGATGCAGGGCCAGGTCAGCATCGGCTCGACCTCGACCGCAGGCTTCGCCGGGTTCAACGACCAGATCAACAACCTCCGCGCCTCGGGTGTCCGCATCTTCGGGCCCGGCGCCACCGTCGCCCAGGACCTCGAGCCCGAGTACATCGCGGTCAGCCCCGACGGAGCCAAGGCCTACGTGACGCTGCAGGAGAACAACGCCGTCGCCATCGTGGATATCGCCACCTCCACCGTGACCGACATCAAGCCGCTGGGCCTGAAGAACCACAACCTCCCCGGCAACGGGCTCGACCCCTCCGACCGCGACGGCCCCGGCGGCACCGCGTCGATCAACATCCGCAACGAGCCCGTATTCGGCATGTACCAGCCCGACGCCATCGCCTCGTACACCGTCAACGGGCAGACCTATTACATCACGGCCAACGAAGGCGACGCCCGCGACTACACCGGCTTCGCCGAGGAAATCCGCGTCGGCGACCCCGCCTACCAGCTCGACCCCACCGTCTTCCCCAACGCGGCGGAGTTGAAGAGCAACGCCCGCCTGGGCCGCATGTCGGTCACCAACACCACCGGCAACGTCGTAGAAAAGGTCCGTCAGATCCAAGGCTTCGGGGGCCGCTCGTTCAGCATCTGGGACTCGAGCATGACCCAGGTGTTCGAC
>CAZDYM010000460.1:0-1703 GCA_964509325.1 uncultured Phycisphaeraceae bacterium | reverse complement strand
GCTCGCGCAGCGCGAGGACCGCCGCGTAGGCCGCCCCACCCGCCCCGAGCACACCATCATCATCCGCATCCAGCATCGCCGAGATGATACGAGTACCGTCCCTCCCGCCCTGAACCGGTCCGCCGCCTCGCACCCGCGCGCCTCCGCGCCTCCGCACCGCCGAACCGCGCCGTCCGCGCTTGCCCCTGCGTGCCCCTCCTTGCCGCCATCCCGCTGATCCTCCTCGCCGCGCTCGCCGGCGTCTGCGCGGCGTACTACGGCGTCATGTGGTGGCGCATCGCCCACGTGGCGCGCACCCTCCCCACGCTCCGCGACGGCCTCTCGCCAACGCACCCCTCCGACACCCCTGAAGCCGCCTCCGCCCCCCCATCCCCGAACCCCGAACCCGCCTCGGTCGCCGTCATCGTCCCCGCCCACAACGAGCGCGACGTGATCGAGCGCCTCGCCGTCTCGCTGTGCCGCCTCAACCACGCCCGCTTCCACGCCGTCTTCGTCCTCGACCGCTGCACCGACGACACCGAGGCCGTCCTCCGCGCCGCCCTCGACGCCCACGCGCCCGGCCCCGAACGCCGCCAGCGCTTCGAGATCATCGTCAACACCCACTGCCCCGAGGGCTGGACCGGCAAGAACCACGCGGCGCACCGCGGCGTGACCGACTCCCACGCCGCGCGCACCGCCGACTTCCTCTGCTTCATCGACGCCGACACCGCGTTCGAGCCCGACGGCCTCACCGCCGCCCTGGGCCTGATGCAACGCAACAACCTCGACCTGCTCAGCCTCCTCAGCACCCTCGACATCAAGGCGTGGTACGAACGCCTCGTCCAGCCCGCCGCGGGCATCGAACTCGTCCGCCAGTTCCCCCTCGACCTCGTGAACCGCCCCGACTCCAACCGCGCCTTCGCCAACGGCCAGTTCCTGCTGTTCCGCCGTGCCGCCTACGAAACAGTGGGGGGGGCGGACCAGCGGGCGGACCAGCGGGCGGACCAGGGGGGAAACCGAGGTGCGGACCAGGGGGCGGCACACGGGGCGCCGACGCCCCCCACGCCCGCCACCGGTCACGCGCGCGTCAGGCACGAACTGCTCGAAGACCTCGCCTTCGCCCGCAAGATCAAGTGGTCCCACAAGCACCTGCGCCTCGGCGTCGTGCTCGCCGACGGGCTGTTCCGCTGCCGCATGTACCGCTCGTGGCCCGCGTTCCAGCGCGGCTGGAAGCGCATCTACACCGAGGCCGCGCGCCGACGACCCGCCCGACTCCGCACCAACGCCTGGCGTCTCCGCCTCTTCGCCGGCACGCTGCCCTTCCTCGCCGCCGCCGCTGTCGTCGCCGGGCCCATTGTCATGAAACTCGGCGACACCCCCCTCGGCGCCGCGCTGCTCATCACCGGCGGCTGCGGCGTCTACGCCTACAGCGGCGCCATCGCCCGCGCCCTCCGCGCCCAGCACGCCCCCGCCTGGCTGCTGCTGCTCTACCCCGTCGGCGCCTGGCTCACCGCCGCCATCATGTCCGACGCCGCCAGAGACCTCCTCCACGGCGAGCACACCCAGTGGGCCGGCAAGTCCTACGCGCGCACCGTCCGGCCCTAGCCGCTGATTCGGCGCCCGCGCCGTCCCCGCTACCCTGAGCCCCGCCCGCATGAAGCCCGTCCGCCCATCCCCCACCGGCGCGAAGCGCCCCGCGCCCGCCGCACCCCCCAAGCCCCCCG
>CAZDYM010000459.1:0-1706 GCA_964509325.1 uncultured Phycisphaeraceae bacterium | reverse complement strand
GCGTTCGCGCGGCTGTGGCGGGAGTGGCTCCGCGGGGGCCGGGCCGGCGGCTTGCGGCGGGATCGGCGCGGGGATGGCCGGGGGCTCGGGCGGTGGCAGCGGGGGCATCGTCATGGGGAGTTGTATCGGCCTGTTGAAGATCGGGGCCGCGCCGATTGGGCTCGGAGGACAAACGCACCCTTGACTGGAGCGCGCCAGCCGACGTCGTGATCTTCGCCCACGGCATGCCGGTCCGACCTTCAAATGGGGCCCAACTTGCCGAATGTCCGGGATGTGCCATCCACAACGGTCAGGGCGGACTCTCCGCGTGGCCGCCGAGGGCCAACCCCTCAACCACCACGCGAGTCACCCTTGCGCACGCCCTTGCGGCGGCGTGAGCGGCGAGAACGTTCGTTGCGTTTCGAGTTCCAGGATCCCGCCGCACTTCCAAGACGCCCCGCGCGCAACCGCCGCGCGGATGTGGCGGAAACTTCCACCCCACGGCCAACACCCCCCAAGCCCACCCCCTGAGCCCACCCCCCGAGCCCACCCCCAAGCCCACCCCCAAGCCCACCCCCAGAGCCCCCCCACGCTCACGCCCACGCCCATCTTCGAGCACGGCTTCACGACCCTCTTGCAAGCACGCCCCGTTCAGGGGTACAACTGGCTTCAGCCTCTGGAAGGAGCGTGCCGGTGTCCCCACGCGCCCGCCAACGCGAACCCCGTTGCCGCGCCGGGCGAGCACGCCGCGCGGGTTTCACACTCGTCGAGACCCTCGTTACCGTGGCGATCATCGGCGTGCTGCTCACGCTGCTGCTGCCCGCGCTCGGCGCGGCCCAGGGTGCCGCGAGGCGCCACACCTGCCTGATCAATCTCCGACGCACCGCCACCGACTTCGTCCTTTTCGCCGATCCCAACGCCGGCGTGTCCCGCGGCGACGACGACCGCACGCTCCCCCGCGGGCAGTTCCATCTTTCCACCTTCATCGAGAGCCAGTTCGGCATCTCCGAGTTCTGGCCCCCTGCTCAAGGCTCCGCCAACCAGGGCCAGTGGGCCCCGCTCCCCCATGACCACATCCTCCGCTGCCCGGAGGTCAAGGGCGAGGTCCTGCTCTCCAACGGCCCTTGCACCGGCGGCCCCGGCGGCGGCATCTCCCCACCATCCCGAGTCTCCTACGCCTTCAACATGCGACTCCACAAACGCCCCCCCGCGCCCGCCCAGCCCTCGATCGGGTTCATCCGTCTCCGAGAGACCATTCTCACGAGCGGCGCCGTCCCGCTCGCCTGGGACACCGACGCCCCCGCCGCCAGCGCCAAGGGCATCAGCGACACATCCTTTTCCGCGCCCTCCCTCGGCGCCGCCGGACCCTTTGCCAACGACCTGTACTGGAACCCCGGCTTCCGACACGCCGGTCGGATGAACCTCGTCATCCTCGACGGCAGCGCCCACGCCACCACCGACCCGCTCGCGCTCCCTGGGGTCCGCTGGAGTTTCGTCCCACGATAGGCCGGCACCGATGTCGCTCCGCGCCAAGTTCGCCGTCCTCCTGGGCCTGCTGGGCCTCACCGTCGCCATCACCCTTTCGCTCTCCTGGTGGGGGGTCCGTCTCATCGCGTCGCACGCCGACCGCTCCTTCGCCGGCGCGGCGGGCGTTCTCGCCTCGCTGCAGGCGCTGGCCCGGGCCGCTCAAGCCGAGGCCGACGGCCCGGCCCCGCCGACCCAGGACC
>CAZDYM010000458.1:0-1707 GCA_964509325.1 uncultured Phycisphaeraceae bacterium | reverse complement strand
CGTCACCTCCGGCGGCGGCGGCGGCACGTACTCGTTCACCGCCTTCTTGCACCCCCCCACAACCATCAGCCCCGCCACCAGCCCCCCCGTGAGCACCCGCGCGAGCACGCGGGAACGACCACGCCCTTCATTCTTTGTCTGCGGTCTCATCGACTCGGTCTCCAACTGAGCATCCCTTCGCCCAACACCAGCACGCACGCTCCGCCCCTCACCCCACATCGCCGTTCCGCTCCTCCGCACCACGAGGCGCGGCCGCGCGCACGTCCCTTTCACACCCCCCGAAGAACCGGCGCAGTGTAAAGTGAATCCGCGACGACCGCCCGTGCGTGTCCTCACGCCCCGGCCTGATCCCAGAATCCCAACCCCGAACCCCGGACCAGAACCCGCCCCTCCCCCGGACCACGCCCATGCCCAGCCTCGACATCGTCTGCCGCGTCGACTACGCCGAACTCGACAACGCCATCAACAACACCAAGAAGGCCATCGCCCAGCGCTTCGATTTCAAGAACTCCCCCGTCGAGATCGAGACCGACAGAAAGGAGAAGAAGCTCAAGATCTGGGCCGAGGACAAGACCAAGCAGGAAGCGGTCAAGGAGATGTTCCTCAGCGCCGCCATGAAGCGCGGCTTCGCCGTCAAGACCTTCGACTTCCAGGAGCCCGAGGTCGGCCTCGGCGGCCGCATGAAACGCGAGGTCAAGATCCGCGACGGCCTCGAACAGGACGCCGCCAAGGGCCTCGTGAAAATCATCAAGGCGACGGGCCTGAAGGTGCAAGCCTCCATCCAGGGCGACGAGGTCCGCGTCACCGGCAAGAAGATCGACGACCTTCAGGCCATGATGGCCCACCTGAAAACCGCCTCCGACCTGCCCCTTCAATACGTCAACATGAAGCGGGATTGACCACGCCGCGCCCCCCGCTCTCCTCTCCCGCGCCCGCGCGCCCCTCACCCTCCCGCCGAACCTCGCGGGCCCGGGCAACGCCTCAGAACCACTGGCTCAGCACCACGTGGACCCCGTACCGCACCGCCCCCAGGATCAGCCCCACGATCAGCGCCTCCTGATAGTCCAACTCCAGCGTCTTGCGGATCACCGCCGCCAGCGTCAGCGCCACCGCCATCTGGTACGCGAACAGCACCGGCACCCACCACATGACGAAGCCCACCGTGTCCGACACCGCCACCGCCGTCATGATCCCCATCACCGACAGGTGAAACGGCTGCTCGAACCCCAGCCACGACGCGCCCATCACCCAGTACAGCCCCACCGCCATCGGCACGAACACCGCCTGCCTCACCGCGAACCACCCAAGATCGCCGATCGAGCCATCCCCCGCCGGGTCGCCCATCAGCAGCAGCACCAGCAGCAGCAGCCCGTAGGAAGCCAGCAGCGGCACCAGCGCCCGCCGCGTCCGGTCGAGGTGGTACGCCGCGTTGCCCGCGTTGCTCTCGTGACGCCGGATCGCCGAGATGATGTTCACCCCGCACCGCGGGCACCGCGTCGACTTGATCCCCACGATGCTCCCCCCGCAGTCCGGACACTCCCGGCGCTCCCGCCGCGGCGCGGGCGGCTTCGCCGCCGGAGCGTCGTCAAGCGCCGTCGAACGCGCCGCCTCGCGCGCCTCCGCGGGCGCCGAACGCGCCGGTGCCGACACCGGAGAGGATGCAGCCAGCGGGCGCCGCGGTGGTTCGCTCCCGGCACGCACCACCGC
>CAZDYM010000457.1:0-1713 GCA_964509325.1 uncultured Phycisphaeraceae bacterium | reverse complement strand
GTCTGCCTCGGCGACATCATCGGCTACGGCCCCGAGCCCCTCGCCTGCGTCGACCTTGTGGCCGAGCGGTGCCAGTGGTCGCTCATGGGGAACCACGATTTCGGCGTGCTTTACGAACCCACCAACTTCAATCCCGGCGCCGAGGCCGCCGCCTACTGGACCCGCGAGCAGTTCGACAACGTCACCGACCCCGCCCTCAAGGCCAAGCGTTACGAGTTCCTTGGCAAACTCCGCGTCAGGGTGGTGGAAACCCCGCCCGACGGCGCCCGCGCCATCCTCGCCGTCCACGGCTCCCCGCGCCGACCCATCAACGAGTACATCTTCCCGGACGACGTCGTCAGCGCCCCCGACAAACTCCGGGGCGTGTTCGAACTGATCGACGGCGTCGCCGTCGTCGGACACACCCACGTCCCCGGCGTGTTCACCAGCGAGCCCGACTTCTACCCCCCCGAGGAGATCGGCAAGGACGGCACGTACGAGTTCTCCGCGAAGGAGAAAGCCGTCATCAACGTCGGGAGCGTGGGCCAGCCCAGGGACCACGACCCCCGTGCCAGCTACGCCGTGCTCTACCCAGAGGGCGTGAAGTTCTTCCGAGTCCCGTACAACATCGACGCCACGGCGGAGAAGATCCGCGCCATCCCCGAACTCAACGATTGGCTCGCGGATCGGCTGTACGAGGGTCGATGAGGGATTGGGGAACGAGGGCGGGTCCGAATGCCGCCCGCCCCGCGCCAGGATGCTCGGCGTCCGAACCTCGCACCCCCAAGCCCGGCAGCGATCTGAACGCCCCCCACAACGGGACGCGGGCGGCTGACGAGGGACGCTGCAACCGATCTGTTTGCCTCCGGCGGTGTGAGCGGCCCCGCCTTCATGAAGCGCGAAGGCCGGAACGGGCGTTTCGCTGTCCAGATCGAGCGCGAACCGCGTGTCGTTCTCGACCGTGATGGTTCTGAACTCGCCCTCGCGCATGTCCGTCATCACGGGCTCGGCGTCGGGGGCCTTCAAGTTCAGATTGCGGTCCTGTCTGGTGACCGCGACATCCCGGCCCGCGACCGGAAACTCGTCGACGCCGAGGCACCGAGGCCGACGATGCGGCGAGCGTGCTGGATCCGCGCGGCCCTGGCGTGCTCGGTGATTGAGAACCTGGGCCGCTCGAGCGGTGACAACAACGTGTCACCCCCCGCGAGAAAATGTGAACTTTTCAGTCTCCACGGCGCGAGCGTGACACAAGGCTGTCACCCGCGTCGTGCATGTTCACTCCGCGCGTGGACCCGCGGGAGCGGAACGCCGGCGCTCCCCACCTTCCGGGGTGGGGAGCGCCGGCCCGCCCCGTGATGACTTCTCCCGATCGTCCACGCGGAGGAGGTCCAGTGCGCCGATCGCTCGATGCCGTGACCGTGTCGTCGTTGCGCCCGTGGCGGGCGCGGCGGAGATTCCCGACGCTACCGGTCCGGGCCGAGGACCGAGCCGCGGCGGCGGTGTCGCGGTCGGTCGCGCCTGACAACGTGGCTTGCGTGTCAGGATTGAAGCATCTCTCTTGTTCCCCGGTTGGCGCGCAGGCCCCGAAGCGCGCGTGTCCGGGAGAAGCCACGCCGCTCTCTCCGGGACAACGTCGGTGTGGGTCCCTCGCGGCGCTGGTGATCCACGCCGCGGCAGGCGCGGCGGGCCAGCGCGTGCGCATCCACACTGTAGGGCGTTGCCTGTAATTGCCTA
>CAZDYM010000456.1:0-1754 GCA_964509325.1 uncultured Phycisphaeraceae bacterium | reverse complement strand
CGACGGGCCGCCCGCGGCTGGGTCGGGCGCCGTGGCCGCCGAGCCGCCGCGCCGCTCCAGGCGAACGATCGCCTCTTCGAGCCGGTCCTGCGTGGCCCGCACCTCGCCCAGTTTGTCCCATACCCGATCGAGCTGCAGCATGTTCAGCCACACGCTGACGGTCAGCGACAGCAGCAGCAGCGAGAGCACGGCGTGTCGCAGGCCGAACCGGTTGGGCATGGGCTTCTCCGCACCGACATCAACAACCTATCGCCGACGCGAGCGCGGATCAAACGCGTCGCGCAGCGCCTCCCCCACCAGGTTCAGACACACCAGCGAAACCGCCAGCATCACGCAGGGGAACACCAGCAGCCACCACCGCACCCGCACCGGGTTCAACTCGCTCAGACCTTCCGAAACCAGATTCCCCCACGAGGGCAGCGGCGGTTTCACCCCGATGCCCAGGAAACTCAGAAAACTCTCCTGCAGAATCGCCTGCGGCACCGTCAGCGTCGCGTACACGATGATCGGCCCCAGCAGGTTCGGCAGCAGGTGCCGGGTGAACACCCCCACCGGCCCGACGCCCGACGCCCGCGCCGCCTCGATGAAAGGCCTCGCCTTCAGACTCAGCACCTGCCCGCGGATGACCCGGCTCATGGTCAGCCAACTCACCCCGCCGATGGCCAGCAGGAGCACCACCAGTTCGATGAGCGCGCGTGAGCGGGCCGCCGCCTCCCCCACCGCCGACGCGCCGTCGCTGCCCCGCATCCGCTCGATCAGCGCCTCCCCCGCCACCGCGAACAGCACCACCAGCAGGATGTACGGCAGGCCGTACAGAACGTCCACGATCCGCATCATCACCGCGTCGGTCCGCCCCCCCACCCAGCCCGCGACGGCGCCCCACAGCACCCCGATGCACACACTCACGACCGCGGCGGCGATCCCCACGCCGATGGACACGCCCCCGCCCGCCAGAAGCCGGATCAAAAGGCTCCGGCCCAACCTGTCCGTGCCCAGCGCGTACGGCGGCGCGGGATCGATGGACGCGTCCGATGCCGCCGCGGCGCTCACGCGCTCCAGCCGCGCCGCTTCGTCGGCCTGGTGCGACGCCCACCACGGCGGCAGCAGGAAAGCCTCCAGCGATCCCGCCTTGTACCGCTCGGCGCCCGCGTCCCGCGCCGATCCCAGCGTGTACGGCAACGAGCCGAGACACGCCGCCATCACCCCCAGCAGCACGACACACCCGAGCAGCGCCGACCGCGAGCCGACCAGCCGCTTCCATGCCGAAGATGAAGGTGTGCCAGCATCGCCCGCGACCATGACGCAGGACGGTAGTCGGACCCGGCACGGCCGGCGCGCCCATTCGCTGACGCGGCCCGTGTCAGCGAACAGGACGACCCTCGCCGCGTCCGGCTCCCGGCCCCGGACCGGGCCCACTTCCCGACCGTCGCCCCGGCCCGCCACCGGGCTCAAGCGGCATGGGTGGCGGGGCGGGCGGGTCGACGAGTTCCTCCCCGGCCATCGCGCGCTTCAACCGCTCATCCAAGAAAGCGTCCCGGTTGGTCATGGACTCGTCGAGTTGTTTGGACAGCCTTTCCACCCGCTCTTTCGCCGCGGCGATCTCCAACTGCGCCAGAGCGACACGGGCGTCGAACTGGGCCCGCAGCGCCGCGCGCAGACGCTCCTCCGCCGCGGCGCGGTCGTCACCCTCCGCCCGGCGTGCGGCCCGCGCGGCTTCAAACGACTCGCGCTCGGCGTCCCCGAGCGCACGCCGA
>CAZDYM010000455.1:0-1771 GCA_964509325.1 uncultured Phycisphaeraceae bacterium | reverse complement strand
TGCCACACCAGCCCCGCGGTCAGTTCACCAAACGTGATCGGCCCGTGCGGTCGGTTGAAGGAAGGTTCGGCCATGCGGCGAGCCTAACGCGCGGCGGGCTTCGACGCCCGCCGGACAAGCCCCGGGCGTCACCCCGCGGGTCGAGAAACCGGGACGATCGCCGCTCCCCGGAACGGAACCCGTCGCGCCCGCTCCGCGGCTCGTTGTTCGAGCGCCCTACCTCCCCAACCGCTCCCGCACCACCCGCAGAAGTTCCTCCGCCTCCGGCATCCGCCCCACCCCCACCGTTCGGCACGCCTGCCAGCCCGCCGCCGGCTCGAGCACCTCGAACCCGTCGGCACGGGCCTGCGCCAGGTTCCGCTGGTTCGCGGGCTGGCGCCACATGACCTCGTTCATCGACGGCGCGAGCAGCACCGGCTGCGCCGCCCGGTCCACCGCCGACAGCACCAGCGTCACGACATCGTCGGTCATGCCGTGCACAAGGCGGGCCAGGCAGTCCATGCTGCAGGGGGCCACGATGGCCAGGTCGGCCCGGCGCGCCAGCGCGACGTGCTGCGGGTCCGAGGATTCGACGTGCTCCCACGGGCTGGTATAGACGGGCCGCCCCGAAAGCGCCTGGAACGTGATGGGCGCGACGAACTTGGCCGCCGCCGGCGTCATCAGCACCGTCACCTCGGCCCCGGCCTGGGCGAGCCGGCTGACCAGCGTGCAGGTCTTGTACGCCGCGATCCCGCCGCTGACACCGACGATGATCCGCCGACCCGAGAGGTCCGGTCGCGACGCGTCAGACTGAGAACTGGCCTCGCCCATGCACAACGGCTTCCGAGAAACCCGGAGCGTCAGCGACGGGCCAACGCCCTTCTCACCCGCTCCCCCGCACCCCCGCACCCCCGGCACGCTCGGCGCGCGGCGAAAACAGTTCTCCAGCCCGCTCCGCCTTCCTCCGCGACCCGCTTCGCGGGCTCCGAGCCCCCCACGTTCCCCGCCGTGAGCCGGCTGGGCTTAGTCGGCGGCGAAGCTGGAACGCCGGGTCGAGGGCCGCATGGGCTCGGGGCGGTCCGGGTCGATGGTGATCTTTTCCTGGAGGATCTCGTCGATGACGATCTCGAGATCGGTGCGCCCGCGCCGGTCCACGAGCGGTCGCGCCCCGTCCATCAGCTGCGCCAGGCGGCGCTGGATGAGCGCGCACAGCTTGAACCGTCCGCCGACCATTTCAACGATCTTTTCGCTCTTCAGGGCCTCGATCATTCGTTCGTGCCTCGTCTGGGTTGGTTCGTTCAGGTCCGATGAAGGGGCCCCCGCAAGCGGGCAACCACCGTGCCCGCCCCGCGGCCCCCCGTCCCCCGGCCTCCCGGCCCCAGTCCCCCCGAGTTGACTTCGGCGGGTGGGCGGGTGAAAAATTCCGGTCAACTCTGGTTGGGTCGCCCCATCGGGCGAGCCGAAGAGTGTATCATCCAACTCCCGGTGGCTCAAATCCACGTCCAGAAGTGATCCGAGACCTTCTACCGCCGTATTCCTCTTGAGGAAGCCGGTGAAGGGCGTCGCGGGCCATTTCCGACCCTTGGGCGGGCCTTCCGAGGCCTCCCCGGTTCGAGGAGCCCCGTTCCCAACTGCGCGCCTGACAGCCCCGCCCCGGGGCCGTAGCGGCTGTTGGTGGAACTCCCGGCTCTGTCCCGCCGGTACCGGTCGCGGATCACGCTCCAGACGCCCCCGCCGCCGCTTGCCGACTCCCGATCCTCGATCCCATGCCCCAGACAACCTTCAAGTTCGG
>CAZDYM010000454.1:0-1784 GCA_964509325.1 uncultured Phycisphaeraceae bacterium | reverse complement strand
CCTGGTCGAGCGTCAGGTGCGTCGGGTGATGCCGGTGCCGCAGCGCGTCGAGCACCAACGTCTTGAGCCCGCGGAGCCGGGGCCACGAATCGGGCGGGATCGCCGACACGTCGGTGCAATAGGCCAGGGGGAAAGGGGACGGGAACGGGGAAGGGAACGGGGCGTGGTCCGCTGGTCGCGCGGTCGAGTGGTCGAGCGCCGGAGTTGCGGCCCGGCCGCCGCGCTCCACGCCATCGCACCCCGGCGTCCCCGCGCCTTCGTGCTCGATCCTCCAGCCCAGGATCGGCAGCCTGCCGTGCAGCAGCCGGATGGGCTCGAACCGCATGCCGAAGAGGCGGATCGCCTCGAAGCGCTCGCGCGGCGAGCCGCCCTTGTGACCAGCGGCCCCGTCCCGGGGATGCCGGTGCACATCGCTCCCCGGTGTGTGCAACATCGGAATCCCCGCCTCGACATCGATCGGCGTGATGACGTGCGGGATCAGCGTCGCCACGAACGAATCGTTCACGTTCGCCGACGCTTCGAAGATGTGCCGGTACACACGGCGCAGGGCGTCGAGCACGTAGCCCTCGGCGTGGATGTCGATCGGCGCTTTCATCACCGCGTTGAAGCGGCGCACCTCATCAAGCCCGAAGATATGGTCCACGTGGTTGTGCGTGAAGAGGATCGCGTCGCAACGCCACAGGTCCTCGCGGCGTGCCTGGGCGTGCAGGTCGGGCGTGCAGTCGAGCAGGACGACGCGCTCGATGCCGCCCCCGCGGGGAGACTCACTCACCGCCGCGGGTGAACGGTCGATCCACCGCACACACGCGCCGGTGCGGGTTCGGCGGTCGCGCGGGTCGGCGGAGGTGCAGACGGAGCAGTCGCACGCGATGAGCGGCACGCCGCCGGAGGTCCCGGTGCCGAGGAAGGTGAAGCGGGGGAACGCCGGAATGGTGTGCGCCACGGGGGAGGGTAGCGAGGGGGCTCGGGGGCGGTGCTCGTGCCACGATGGGCCGGCTGCGGCCCGTCGTGCCTCAACTCACGCCATGCCGCCAACGCTCGGGCCGCGTCGGCGTGGCACGCGGCGCGCTCCGCGCTACCATCTTCGTCCATGAAACCCCGCCGCCCAACCCGTCCCATCTATATCGGTGATCTCCGCGTCGGCGTCGTCCAGGTCGGCGGCGGCCTGCCCCGCAAGGGCCCCTCGCGCCAGGCGTGGATCCCCCAGCCCGGCGAGCCCACCACGCCCGCGCCCGTCAGCGTGCAGACCATGACCGCCGGGTACACGCACGACGTGGACCGCTGCGTGGCGGAGATCCACAAGCTCGCCGCGGCGGGGGCCGACATCGTGCGGGTGGCCGTCCCGGAACGGAAGGACACCGAGGCGCTGAAGCGCATCATCCCGCAGGTGCAGGTGCCGATCGTCGCCGACGTGCATTTCCACTTCCAGCGCGCGCTCGAGGCCGTCGAGGCGGGCGTCCACAAGATCCGCCTCAACCCCGGCAACATCACCGACCGCGCGCAGGTGATCGACGCCTGCAAGGCCCGCGGCATCCC
Organism: uncultured Phycisphaeraceae bacterium; assembly: GCA_964509325.1. Classification (GTDB taxonomy): domain Bacteria; phylum Planctomycetota; class Phycisphaerae; order Phycisphaerales; family UBA1924; genus JAFLCM01. The sequence continues at coordinate 248 of CAZDYM010000454.1, read as the reverse complement.
CATCCGCGTCGGCGTCAACGAAGGCCCGATCATCGAGCGCAAGGACAAGCAGAAGCGCAGGGAAGAGCTGGGAAAATACTTCGCCGGGCACAAGCAGGGGCACCTGATGGCCCTGATGATCGCCAAGCTCGAGGAGTACATGGACATCTTCTACGAGCGCGATTTTTACGATGTCGCGATCAGCGCGAAGTCGATGGACGCCGCCTTCGTCACCGACGTCTACACCGCGATCAGCGAGCGGTTTGATG
>CAZDYM010000453.1:0-1793 GCA_964509325.1 uncultured Phycisphaeraceae bacterium | reverse complement strand
GGGGTGCGCCGGTGCAGCCACGCGCGGAACATCTCGGTGATCTCCGCCGGGTCCTGGTCGGCGACGAGCCGGAACGAGACCTTCGCGCCCGCGTGGCTGGCGATGACGGTCTTGGCCCCCTTGTTCATGTAGCCGCCGTAGATCCCGTTGATCTCCGCCGTGGGGCGCCCCCACTCGCGCTCGACGCTGGTGAAGCCCGCCTCGCCGACGTCCGCTTCCGGCGGCAGGCCGATGGTGGCGAGGGCGTCGGCGGCGTTGACGGGCAGGCGTTGCCACTCGGCCCTCTCCGCCGCGGTCAGTTCGCGGACGCGGTCGTAGAAGCCGGGGATGGTGACGCGCCGGTCCGAGTCCCACAGCTGCGCCAGCACCTTCGTGAGTTCAGTGATGGGGTTGGCCACGCGCCCGCCCCACAGGCCCGAGTGCAGATCCTGGTTCGGCCCGTGCAGCACGCACTCGCAGTAGGAGAGCCCGCGCACGCCGTAGGTGATCGCGGGCTGCCCGCGTCCGAGCATCCCGGTGTCCGAGATCACGCAGAGATCGCAGGCCTTGAGTTCCGCTTTGTGCGCACGCACGAACGCCTCGAGGTTCACGCTCCCCGATTCCTCCTCGCCCTCCAGCAGCACCGTGATCCTCAGCGGCACCGCGCCCGCGGCGTCCTTCCACGCCCGGGCCGCCTCCAGGAAGCACGCCACCTGACCCTTGTCGTCCACCGCGCCGCGGGCCACGACCCGCTCGCCCGGCACCTTGTGCTTCGGCCCCGCGTCGGCGGGGCGGATCACGGGCTGGAAAGGCGGCGACTCCCAGAGTTCGAGCGGCTCCGGCGGCTGCACGTCGTAGTGCCCGTAGAACAGCACGTGCGGGCCCGAACCGGTCCCGGGCGAGGTGGCCCACACGATGGGATGCCCCGGCTTGTCCTTCGTGCCGGTCTCGCGGAGTTCCGCCGCGAAGCCCGCCTCCGCGAGCTGCCGCCGCGCCCACTCCGCGGCGCGCCGGCAGTCCGGAGCGTGCTCGGGCCTGGTGCTGACGCTGGGGATCTTCAGCCAGTCGATCAGGCGGGCGACGGCGTCCTTCTCACGCTGCTGCAGCAGTTTGGCGACGTTCGAGACGGTCATGGCGGGGCTCCGAAGGGGTTGGGGATCAGGGTAGCCCCGCGCCCGCAATACCATCCCCGCGCGTGCGCCAGACACTCGCCACCCTGACCCCGCTGCTGCGTCTGACGCGGCTCGCCGTCGGCGTCGGGGCCCTTGTCAACGCCTGGTTCGTCGTCCTGTGGTCGCGTGCCAACCCGATCGAGAACGACCTCGCGCCTCCCGGCGTGGCCGACTCCCCGCTGTGGCAGGCCCTGCTCGGCTCGGCGCTGTGCGGGCTGGGACTCTACGCCTTCGCCGCCGTGCTGAACGACCTGGTGGATCGCCGGCGCGACGCGGCCCTGCACCCCGCGCGCCCGCTGCCTTCGGGGCGGGTGAGCATCTCCCGTGCGTCGGCGATGCTGGTGGCGATGCTCGGGTTGGCCCTCACCGGGGCCGCGTGGCTCGGTCGGGAAGCGTTGTGGATGACCCTCGGCACCGCCGGGACGGTCGTGGCGTTCAACACCGCGGGGAAGTTCGTGCCTTCCGCCGCGGTCGTCATGCTGTCGCTGATCTACGGGGCGCAGATGATGACGCCCAACGTGCACCTGGTGTTTGTCTGGCCCGTGTGCCTGGCGATGGCGCACGCGATGGCGGTGGGGGCGATGGCGCACCGCGCCGGCGAGCGGCGCCCCGTGCTGTCGCGGCGCGCCAAGGTCGCCGCCG
>CAZDYM010000452.1:0-1821 GCA_964509325.1 uncultured Phycisphaeraceae bacterium | reverse complement strand
GGGCGGCGCGGCCCGACTGCAATACCTCGGCGTTCACCACGCCGGTCCCCACAGAAATGCCACACACCGCGGGCGGGCTCGGGGCGTTCCGCTTCTCGGCGGGGGGCGGCCGCTCACCACGCCGGCGCGGGGGCGGCGCCGGCCGCGAGCAACGACTCAGATCTCGTCGTCGTCATCGTCATCGTCGTCGTCATCGAAGACGTCCTCGTCGTCGTCCTCGTAGTCGAACTCTTCGTCTTCCTCGCCCCCGACATCGTCGTTCTCGAAATCGTCGTCCTCGTCGTCCCACATGAAGTCGCCGTCCTCCTCGTCGTCGTCTCCCATGACGACGCCGGGCAAGCCGACGAACCCGCCCGAAACGCCGCGGGCGCGCGCCGGATCGGTCGCCAGATCGGTCGCGCGACGCCACGGGTGCTCATCCGCGGTTGAGGCCAGCCCACGAGTCAGTTCCAAGAGCGCGTTCATCGTCCACCTCATCTTCCGCGGGCGTCTTGAACGCCCTGTGCGTGCTGCCCGATACCGTGCCGAGTCGCTGCGTCCCGATCCGTCTCGGCGCTCGCGCCGCACTCTCGCTGCGGAGGCCCGCGCCCGGCGCGAGCCTCTTCGTGAAACCGCGCCGACGGTTCCATCCGTCCGCGGGGCGTGGGCGTGCCGTTTCCCACGCCCGGGTGCCGCCCCGGCCTCGGGCAGGGGGGGGAGCCCGGCGCGGCGTACACTACCGAGCGCGGCCCGCCTGTCAACCCACCCCCGGAATCCCCGCGCACGACCCTTCGCCGCTCCACACCCGCCCCCCCGAGGACGCCTCCTCGAACCGGCCGCGGCCGACGGGACCCAGACCCCCACACCCCGTGGTCGAACGCCGCCTCCGCGGGTCGGCTTCCCGCAGCCGACCCGGAACAACACGTCGCCGTGCACGCAGCCCCGACGCTCCCGGTTGCCCACAACCCCGTCCGGCTGGCTCGGCCCGTCGATCCCCGCTACAAATGCGGCCTCTCATGCCGGACGCGTCGATCCCTTCATCCGCCGATCAGCCCTCCTCAACCCCGGGGGTGACCGGGTTCGGCCACGAGCCGGCCCAGTTTGATCCCGTGGCCGGGCTGCTCGCCATCCTCGTGCCCGGGCTGGGCTACCTCTATCTCGGGGACCTGCGACGGGCGCTGTACGTGGGTGCCGGCGTGCTCGGGCTCTTCGTCGGGGGCCTGCTGGTGGGGGGCATCTCGGTCGTGGACCGGCGGAACGACCAGTGGTGGTTCCTGCTGCAATGCGGCGTCGGACCCGTCACCTTCGCCGTCAACCACATCAACACCGGCTACATGAACATGACCCAGGGCGGCCCCAGCCCGAACACCGCCTACCGGCGCAGCCTGGGGAGGGTGTACGAGGTCGGCGCGCTGTCGGCGGGAATCGCCGGGATGATGAATCTCATCGCCATCATCGACTGCTTCTGGCACGCCCCGATCACCCGGCGCGAACGCCGAAAGGAACCTCTGCCAACGCTCTGAAGGCGCCCCGCCCGCCGCGTGCGCCCCGATCGCCCGACCTGCGACTCCTGATTCCCGCTCCCCCGTGCTCGCCTACGTCCCATTTCTCCAGCCGCTCGACCTCCACGACGCGTGGTGGTTCACGCTGCTGCCCATGGCGTTCTTCATCGCGCTGGCGTACAAGGGCGTTCGGATGAAGCGCCTGGACACACGCCCGTTCTGGCGCGCCGTCGCGGTGATGGGGGCCCAGATCGTGCTCGCCCTCATCGCCGGCTGCACCGAACAGCGCAGCCTGATCGAGGTGCGCAACCCCGACGCCAGCGACGTGCAGGTACAGATC
>CAZDYM010000451.1:0-1827 GCA_964509325.1 uncultured Phycisphaeraceae bacterium | reverse complement strand
GTAGACCAGGTCGGTGCTCGCGTTGGGCATGACCGCCCAGTCGTTGTAGAGGAGGCCGAAATCGAACAGCATGAGATTGCCGCCCGAGTAGTTCGTGAAGCTCGGCTTGGTGAGCGTGGCGGCGGAGTTCGTGCCGTTGAGGTGCTTCAGCGTGATGCTGGGCCCGGTGAGCGTCCCCGTGGCGTTCCAGGTGCCGGGCTGCTCGGCCGCCCCGCCGTAGGAACTCGGCGGCACCCCCGCGCCGGGGGAGGGCTGCGGGTTGTCGATATCGACGTTGAACGATTGGGCGTGCCCGACGGCACAGGACAGGGCGATCGCGCCCGCGGCGAACAGACGGCGGTTCATGGGGACTTCTCCGTGGTTGGTGTGGGTCTGAGCGTTCTCTCGGCGGGCCAACCCGCCACGGCCCCATGCGACGCCGGAGGGCGACGCGGCTAGCCGAAATCCTCGCGCACCGGGGTTTCTCCGCACCCGAGGCTGCCTCCGCCCCGCGTCGGGGTTCCTAGGGCTCGGATCGCGGCCCGGTGTCCGGGAGCAAGGTTTCGGCGTCGATCGGCCGGGCGGGGGCTGTCAGGGTTTCGATGTAGCCACGCAGAACGGACGCGGCGGCGAGGGCATCGCGGCGCCGCTTCTTCTGCTTGTGGGTCATGCCCGAGCCGGCCATCCGCCAGTCGGCGTCGGCGCTCGACAGGCGTTCATCGTGCAGCACCACCTCGATCCCCCTCGGCAGGCGGGCGGCCAGCCGCGCGGCGAGCTCGCGCATCGCCTTCGCCGGCGGGCCCTCGCTGCCGTCCATGTTGAGCGGCAGCCCGACCACCACCACCGCGGGACGCTCTTGTTCGATGACGGCGGCGAGTCTCTTCAGCAGCGGCTCGCCTTGGCCCGCTCCCGCGTCCATCTCGATCACCTCGCGGGGGGACACGATGCGGGTGAGGGTGTCTCCGACCGCGACGCCGGTGCGTTTCTGACCGACATCGATGGCGACGATCCGCAGCGTCATGGGGGTGATTGAAGCGGGGCTCGGCGCCGCGGTCGAGGTGGGCCGCGGCGGCGGCGAATGGTTCTCGGAACCGCGGGGTGGGGCTCGGGTGGCTGCTGGCGGCGGTTTCCACCATCCATCGCCCGAACATGGTCGTGATGTTGTCGTGAACCCGAAGGCGGGCCACTTGCCGCTGCGGGCGCGGAGCACGACACTACGCGATCAAGGCCCCGCAGCGAGCCGTTCACGGAAGTGAGAAGAGAGTTGAAGATGCCATCGCGGAAGACCAGTCGCCTGTTCGGTGCGGCGTGTGTGGCGCTGCTCGCGGCCGGAGCGGGCGCGGGGGGCGTTCCGGCGGAAGGGACGCCGCCCCCGGCGCGGAGCATCGCGTGCTACCCCGCGAACCCGACGGAGGAGCAGGCGGCGTTCATCGCGCGATTCCGCGCGCTGCCGCCCGCGCTTCTTCCGCCGGGGGCCGACCCGTCGCGCTACATCGTGGACCCGAGGGCGTGGGCCGGGGCCGGGCCGAGCGGCGGTTCGACCGGTCCGGCGGGGCTGGCGCGGCCGATCTCGCTCACGTACTCGTTCCCGAAAGACACGACGCCATGGGGCGTCTCGCCCATCTCGAACCCCGGGCCGAGCGAACTGAGCCAGAAACTCATCGCGCTGTTCGGATCGGGGAATCTCGACCTGGGTCGAGAGCACATCCGCCAGGCGCTGGCGTCCTGGCGTCGCGCCGCCGCGATCGAGTACGAAGAGGTGAGCGACGACAACGCCCCGCAGGACCAGCTCGAGACGCGCGTGAGCACGCGGGGCGACATCCGGTTCGGGGGGCGTTCGCTGACCAT
>CAZDYM010000450.1:0-1834 GCA_964509325.1 uncultured Phycisphaeraceae bacterium | reverse complement strand
GCGCGCTGCACGACGCGGCGCGCTGCTCCGCCCGGTCCGGCGCGGCGCTGCACCTGGCGGTGCTGCGGGAACCCCACCTGAGCCGGTTGATGAGCGGCGAGAAAACCGTGGAGGGGCGCGCCTGCCGCGTCCGGCGCGCGCCCATGGGCGTGGTCCGAACGGGGGACGTGGTTCTTGTGAAGCGGGCCGCGGGGCCGGTGGTGGGGTGGTGTACCGTCCGCGCGGTGTCCACGTTTGATCTCGCGGAATCCGATCTTGCCGTCATCCGCGCGCATCACGACGAAGCCATGGGCCGGCCCGGGCCCGCCTTCTGGGGCGCGGTCGAGGGCTCGGCGTCCGCCCCGGGGGCGCGTTTCCTGACGATCATCGAACTCGCTGGCGTCCGCGGCATCGTCGAGCCGGTGCCCTGCGGCAAGAGCGACCGACGCGCGTGGGTCGTGCTGCGGCCGCGTCGGGACCGGACTCGACGGGCCCCCGCGCCGGGCGCATGAGGCAACCCGATCCGTGGTAGGCTGTGCATCCCCGGCGTTCAACGAGGCATCGGACGATTCACAACCACGGAGTCCGCCATGCAGCCCACCCCTGCCCCGCGGGGCGATATGCAGACCGTCGCCATCAACACCATCCGCACGCTGTCGATGGACGCCGTGCAGGCCGCCAACTCGGGCCACCCCGGGACCCCGATGGCGATGGCCCCGGTGGCGTACACGCTCTGGCAGAAGCACCTGCGCTTCGATCCCTCCGACCCCATCTGGCCCAACCGCGACCGCTTCGTCCTTAGCATGGGGCACGCCTCGATGCTGCTGTACTCGATGCTGCACCTGACGCAGGTGAAGGCCGTCAACCCGCAGTACGAAACCCTCGGCACGCTGTCGGTCCCGCTCGAGGACATCAAGCGTTTCCGCCAACTCGATTCGCGCTGCCCCGGGCACCCGGAGTACCGCTGGACCAGCGGCATCGAGACCACCACCGGCCCGCTGGGCCAGGGCGTCGCCACCAGCGTGGGCATGGCCATCGCCGGCAAGTGGATGGCCGCGACCTTCAACCGACCGAACTTCCCGATGTTCGACTTTGATGTCTACGCCCTGGCCGGCGACGGGTGCCTGATGGAAGGGGCTTCGCACGAAGCCGCTTCGCTCGCCGGGCACCTGCGGCTCAGCAACCTGTGCTGGGTCTACGACAACAACAAGATCACCATCGAGGGGCACACCGACTGGGCGTTCTCGGAGGACGTGGCGACGCGGTTCATCGCCTACGGCTGGAACGTGCTCCGCGTGGGCGACGCCAACGACGTCGAGCGCCTCTCCAAGGCGTTCGACACCTTCAAGAAGACCCACGACCGCCCCACCCTCATCATCGTGGACTCGCACATCGCCTGGGGCTCGCCCAACAAGCAGGACACCCACGCCGCCCACGGCGAACCCCTCGGGGAGGAGGAGATCAAGCTCACCAAGAAGAACTACGGCTGGCCCGAGGACGCCAGTTTCCTGGTGCCCGACGGGGTGTACCAGCACTTCGCCGGCGGCATCGGCAAGCGCGGGAGCGAGCACCGCGGGCAATGGATGCAGCTCTTCGAGCAGTACAAGAAGGAGCACCCGCAGCTCGCCGACGCGCTCTACCGCATGCAGCGCCGCCAACTGCCCGACGGGTGGGACAAGGACATCCCCGTTTTCCCGGCCGATCCCAAGGGCGTCGCCGGGCGTGACGCCTCCGGGAAGGTGCTCAACGCGCTCGCCAAGAACGTCCCGTGGCTCATCGGGGGCAGCGCCGACCTCGCGCCCAGCACCAAGACCCGCCTCACCTTCGACGGCGCGGGCGACTTCGGCCACCCCGA
>CAZDYM010000449.1:0-1840 GCA_964509325.1 uncultured Phycisphaeraceae bacterium | reverse complement strand
TTCCGCGCCGGGGCCGTGGCGGCGGCGTGGTGGCGCGCCGTCCGCGGGCGATGACGGCGACCCCGCCGGCCCGGCGGGTTACCCCGCGCCACCCCACACCGGCCCGGCGCCCGTCTCCGCGTTGTACGCGCTCACCACCTCCACCAGCGCCCGCCACCCCGGGTTGTCCGAACCCGCGAACTTCTCGAAGTAAGACCCGTTGAACAGGTCGCTCCGATCGATCGGGAACCGCGAGCCCAGGTAGTGCAGCACCCGGATCGGCTCGCTCTGCCCCATCCGGATCACCGGGTCACGCCAGTTGTCCGCGTGCGGCAGCAGCCCGAAGGGGATCCCCAGCTTCAACAGCGTCGCCGGCACCGCCAGCTGCCCGCTGTGCACCCTCGGGAAGAAAGGCCCGATTAGCCACTTCGCGGCGTCGGGCTTCTTCCAGTGCCGCCGGTTCCACTGCACCAGCGCGAACTGCACCGGGTTCCAGGTCGTCGCCCGCATCGAGGCGTGCAGCCGGTTGCACATCGCCACGATCTCGGCGCGGAACGGCGCGATGACCCCGCGATGGATCGCGAACACCCCGGTGTTGAAGATCGGGAGCCGGTCGGATGGGAACCAGTCGTGCGTGACCGCGTCGAGTTCGGCGTCGCTCCGCCCGGTGTGCCGCTTCAGGATCGTCCGCAGCCCCCACGCCTGGCGGGTGTGCTCCGGGGAGCAGAAGAAGGACTCGCGCGCGTGCCGCAGCCGCTCCACCAGCGGGTCCAGCGGGCTGACCACCGCCGTGTCGCAGTCCAGGAACAGCAGCCACGGCGTGTCGCCCAGGTCGGCCTCGAGGCAGTTCCACTTGTTGGTGAAACGCAGCGCGGTGCTGATGCGGGGCAGCACGATGCTCCTCACCCCGTAGCCGCGGGCCAGTTCCGCCGACAACTGGTCGTCGCCCTTCTCGTTGAACACGACGGTGATCGGCGCCGCGGACGCGCACCCGCCTCGACGCCGCACGCTCCAGCACGCCAGCCGCAGCATCTGCGCGAACCGCGGGGTCGCCTCGGCGACGTAGACGATGTGCAGGTCCGACATGCGAGAGGGAACGGCTCGAGCGATCGGGAGGCCGCGCCGGCGTCACGCACGCCGGACCCGCGGGCCCGGAACGGCCATCCTATCGCGCCGCCGAGGCGCCCACGCTGGGCGCGGACCGCGTGCTCCCCGAGCCAGCCCCGCTCGCCGCCCGCCTCTCCGCCCCCCTCGCCGCCCACTTCCCCGCCCCCTTCCCTTCCCGCTGCGGTCCGCGCGACGCCTCCTGCTCCAGCATCACGGCCATCCGCCGCACCCGGTCGCTCCAGCGTTCGCTGCTGACCTGCTGGGTCCTGAGGCTCTCGGCCCAGATGGGGAACGCCAGCGGGGTGAGCCGGCGCGGCTGCTTGATCACGAGGCGTGAACGCGCGATCCGCGCCAGAGCCGCGTGGATGCGCCCCAGTTGCAACTGGTCGCTGATGACTTCGCGCTTGGCCTGCTCGAGCAGGAAGTTGGCGGGGTCGAACTCGGCGAAAACGTCGAAGAACAGGTCCGCCGAGGCCTGGATGTGCCGCTGGGGTTTCCCGCCCGATCCGGACCGCGTTGAAGGGCGCGACGGGAACCCCTGCGAGATGAGCCCGGCGACGCGTGCCACGTCGCGGAAGCGCCGGCGCGTCATCTCGCTGGTGTTCACGCTCGCCGCGAGGTCGGGGAGCAGGTCGTCGGGACGGAGGGCCTCGCGCCACTGGGCCTCGGTGAGGTCGAACGGCGTGGGGCTCAGCAGTTCGAGCCCGTAGTCGTTCATCGCCACCGTGATCGACCGCGGCGACACCCGGGCCAG
>CAZDYM010000448.1:0-1854 GCA_964509325.1 uncultured Phycisphaeraceae bacterium | reverse complement strand
TGTTCGACCTGCTGCTGCACCGCGATCTGGCGCACTTCGGTCGTCCGATGCGTCACGTGCGGGGCCTGCTGGAGGGGCGGCCGTCGCGGCCGCCGTTGAGCGGGGCGGGCCGGGGCGCGGGGTTGATGGCGTCATCCGACGCGGTGGATCTTGGGTCGAGCGCGGTGATGCACACGCACCGGCTGCCGGGGTACCCTGAGATGGTGGGCCGGGCGCTCGAGATGGGCGGCTTCGGTGATGCCTCGGGCTACCGCGGCTACCGCGCCGAGGTCGAGTTCCCCGCGTTTCCTTGCGATGTGTGCCTCTCGTTGGAGATTGGGGAGCGGGCCGCGGCGGCGCGCCCGACGTGAGGAGGCTCGACCTGCCGGCGGCGCCCGCGCGGCTAGGGGAGGAAGCGCCGGCGCTCTTCCGTGGTGGGGAGTCGGCAGGAGGTGGCGTCGCCGAACCAGGCGAGGCGGCGCCTGGCGATGACGCGGTAGGCGGCGTCGCGGATGGGTCTGGGGATGAGCATGAGGGCGGAGGCGAGCGCGCCCCAGCCGCCGCCGAGGTGGCGGATGAGGCGGAGCGCGCCGTCGCTGCGGGTGTGCAGGCCTCGATCATCGAAGAGCACGAGGGTGTCGAAGGCGGCGGGCTTTCCGGGATGGTCGAGTTCGGCGTAGGTGCGGCCCTGCAGCGGGGCGAAGCGGATGAGGGCTCTGCGGTCGCGGGCGAGGGTCCACTGGACGGCGCGGGCGCACAGGCCGCACTGGCCGTCGTAGAAGAGGATGGGTCGCGGGGTGGCCGCCCGGGCGGTGGGCTTTTCGGGGGGCATGGGTGAGGGGACGGGGTGTTCGTGAGGGTCGTGTTGCGTGGGGGTGACGATTGCGTCAGGTTGTGTGTCCGCGTGGCGGTTCTCACCGACGTGTGGAAGAGGGAGTTCTAAAGTCGGGCTTGAACGGACAGTACGGGCGCGGGCCCGGAGCGGGCGGGCGGAAGGGGGACGAGCGACGCGCGGGGCCTGCGTCCGCGAGAGAGGAGCCGCGGCATGAAGACGAGCACGAGAGCCGACCTGCACTGCCACAGCAGCGCCAGCCGCGAGCCGGTGGTGCCCTGGCTGGGGGCGTGGCAGGTGCCGGAGAGCTACTCGGAGCCGGAGCGGGTGTACGACCAGGCGCGGGCGCGGGGAATGGACCTGGTGACGATCACCGATCACGACACGATCGATGGGGTGATGTCGCTGGCGGAGCGGGGGTTCCAGAACCTGATCATCGGCGAGGAGGTGACGACGCACTTCCCCGAGGACCGGTGCCGGCTGCACGTGCTGGTGTGGGGCCTGACGGCGCGGCAGCACGAGGAGATCGGCGCCCTCGGGCTGCGTGAGGACGTGTACCGGCTGGCGCACTGGCTGTTCACGAACAACCTGGCGCACGCGCTGGCGCACCCGATGTACAGCCAGAACGGGAAGCTGGCGGCGTCGCACCTGGAGCGGTGCGTGCTGCTGTTCAAGGCGTGGGAGGGGCTGAACGGGGCGCACGCGTCGACGCACCGGGACGGGGTGGAGCTGTTCCTTCGCGGGCTGACGCCGGCGCGGGTGCAGGCGTTGCAGCGGCGTCACGGGATGCGGTCGCTGTGGATGCGTCCGTGGCAGAAGGCGGTGACGGGGGGGAGCGACGACCACGCGCTGCTGAACGTGGGCCGGACGTGGACGGAGGTGGCGCACGCGTCGGAGGACGAGCAGGCGGGGGAGGCGATCCCGCTGGCGCGGGCGGCGCAGGGCTCGTTTCTGTCGGGGTCGAGGTGGGTGTCGGCCGGGTCCGTGTCGCGGGGGGCGGACGAGCCGCTGGAGTGCGGTGATTTTCTGAGGCGGGTGATGGC
>CAZDYM010000447.1:822-1862 GCA_964509325.1 uncultured Phycisphaeraceae bacterium | reverse complement strand
TGAACAACTCCTTCAAGTCCACCCGCACCACCCCGCGCCCCCCCGCCCCCCCGCCCCCCCGAGCCCTCCGGCCCCGCGCGACGACACCGTCCCCAGCAGGGGAATCTCAAGGCCACCGACTGGCCCGGGTTGGCTGGGGAGTCCGCTCATCGTCGCGTCCATGCTGCGGCCAAGCGGGCCCCTCATGGCACCGCTGCCAGGTGTTCCACAGGTTACTCCCGTCGCCGGCCCGTCCGCTCAAAGCCCGACCCGCATCCCTACCACCACAACTTCAGTCTCACCCAGTCCGCGGCACCCCGCGTCCACGCCCGGGCCAACGAGGCCCGTCCCGTCCGCACCGCCGCGACCCCCTCCATCCCGGGGCGGAGCCACTCGGGCACGGCGCCCTCGAACCTCACCCGCACCTTCACCACGTTCCGCTGATCGACCACCTCCGCACGCGGGCCCACGCCATCGACCGTCCCGGCAAGTTCGACATCGGGCCGCCCGGTCGGACGGAGCACCACGGGTTGCCCCGCCCGCACGTCCGCCGCCCGCGCTTCCGGCACCGCCACCGTCGCAACCAGATCGGAAAGCGACGAGACCTCGAACAGCGGGTCCCCCAGGCGCACCGACGCCCCACGCAGCCGCTCGACATCGCCCAGACTCACCACGCCGTCGATGGGCGACACGAGCGCCGCACGCGAAAGCCGCGACTCCAGCAGCCTCACGCGCGCGCTCGCCTCCTCCGCCTGGGCCTCGAACAACCGCGCCTCGGCGACGGCCCCCACCGCCGCGCTCCCGGACGAGGGACCGCCCCGCGCCGCCTCGGCCTGCCGCAGCAGCGATTCGCGCTGCGCCCGCGCCTCGGCCAGTTTCAGCGACAGCTCCGTCCCATCCAGCGTCCCCAGCACCGTCTCGTCCGCGCGCACCGCGTCGCCGACCCTCACTCGAACCTCGCTCAGCACCCCGTCGAACGGGGCGGCGACCACGCGCCGCGTCACCGGCTCGACCGCGAAACCACCTCGGGACTCAAGGTCCGTCGGGATGAACAGCAGCGC
>CAZDYM010000447.1:298-783 GCA_964509325.1 uncultured Phycisphaeraceae bacterium | reverse complement strand
CGCCGAGTGCTTCGGCGACGCCGCGCTCCGCAACCCCCGACGCACGCCCAGCAGCAGCCGACGACCGATCCACGCGTCGCGCTCGTCCAGTTCGACCGTCCGCGGCGTCACCAGGTCGAGCGCCAGCCGCAACCACCGGTGCTCGTCCGCGTCGAGCGGCCGGCCCGGCTCGCGCTCGACCAGCAGGGCCCCGACAACCCCGTCCCGCTCGCCGCCCCCCCGCAGCACCAGCACTGACACGCACGCGGGGCCGTGCCGCCGCGCAACCTCCGACGCCTGCCGCGCGATGAACGTCGCGTCCTCCGGGTGCGGCCAGCTGGTGTCCGCGTCCTGGTCCACCGCCTCGTCCATCGCCGCCTCGAGATCACGCACCAGCTCGCCCGCGCGGACGAACCGCTCGGTGTGGCTCACCGCCACGCACTCAACCCCCGAGGTCCGGGCCATGCCCAGCGACACGCGCGTCGCGCCCAGCCGCGACGCCACCT
>CAZDYM010000447.1:0-288 GCA_964509325.1 uncultured Phycisphaeraceae bacterium | reverse complement strand
GCCATGACGCACGCCCGGAACCTCTCGTGCCCGTTGAACGCGCCGACGACCTCGGCGGCGTTCCGCAACCCCGCCTCCCGAGCCGCGACCTCGCTGAGCGCCAGCCGAGACCCAACCAGCGCCGCCAGCACCCCCGCCGAGTTCAGTCGCTCCCGCGCCGCGTCGACCTCCAACGGATCGACGCTCTCGATCAGGAACGCCAGCACCAGCCCGCCCGTGCCACGCAGCCGCGCCTCGGCCCCGCAGGGCACCACCACCACCGCGCGCTCGGCGTCCGCGAGCCGCCCC
>CAZDYM010000446.1:0-1876 GCA_964509325.1 uncultured Phycisphaeraceae bacterium | reverse complement strand
CCTCGCTGGTCCTCGGCGTCGAGATGCCGACGGCGAGAGCCGCCCGCACGGGGACCGCTCTCGCGGCGGTCCTGCTCGGGGATGTCGGTCGCGACGGGTTCGAGGCGCTGCACGCGCGGTCGCCCTCGCTGCCCGCCGCCGTTCTGATGGCCCCGCGGGGCGGCTGGGCCGCGAACCGTGTCGATGAGCTGGCGCGGTGGGCGTCCGACGGCGCAGCGACTCCGGTGGTGATCCAGCCCGACGCCGAGGGCGCGCCGTCGGTCGCTGGCCTGCGGTCCGTCTCGACGCGAGCCGGTGGGTGTGTCCGGGCGGTGGTCCGAGCCGGGGGCCAAGACGAAGGGCTAGGGCTAGGGGAGGGTCGAGACGGCGTTCGCGCAGGAAACCGGGTGGCCCTCACGCTTTTCCGGACCGACCCCGGCCAGCCGGCGGCTACGACGCCTTCCCCGACCGCGGCACCAGCCGCACCTTCCCCGTCCCCTTGACGATCTCGCCGATGACCCGCGGCCTCTCGCCCCACCGCTTCAGCTGCTTCACGATCGACGCCGCGAACGCGGGGCGGACGATCAGGCAATACCCGATGCCCATGTTGAACACGCGGCGCATCTCGTCGTCGCTGATCCCGCCGCGGCTCTGCAGGAACGGGAACACCGGGTGCGGCGTCCACGCGCCCTCGTCGATCACCGCGTCCACCCGCTTGTGCAGAGCGCGCTCCAGGTTGTCACCCAGCCCCGAGCCGGTGATGTGCGCCATCCCCGTCACCACCTTCTTCACGGTATAGGCCCGGAGCAGCTTCACGATCGTCTTGGCGTACAAACGCGTGGGCGTGAGCAGGGCTTCGCCCAGGGTCCGCCTGGGGTCGAGGTCCTTCTCGACCCGGTGCAGGTCGAGCCCGGCGTGCTTGATGACCTTGCGGACGAGGGAGTACCCGTTGCTGTGGACGCCGTCGGACTCGAGCCCGATCACCACGTCGCCCGGCTCGACGCGCGTCGGGTCCGTCGCTCGCGAAAGTTCGACGACCCCCACGGCGAACCCGGCCAGGTCGATCTCCCCCGGGGGGTAGACGTCCGGCATCTCCGCCGTCTCTCCGCCCAGGAGCGCCGCCCCGCACTCCTTGCACGCGAGCGCGATGCCCGCGACCACGCGCTCCAGCACCTCGGGCACCAGTTTCGCGCAGGCGATGTAGTCAAGAAAGATCAGCGGCTCGGCGGCCTCGACCACCATGTCGTTCACGTTCATCGCCACCAGGTCGATGCCGATGGTGTCGTAGATGCCGGTCTCGACGGCGAGCTTCACCTTGGTCCCCACGCCGTCGGTGCACGCCACCAGCACCGGGTCCTTGTAGTTCCGCTTGAACAGCGACTCGTTGAAATCGAGCCGGAAGAGCCCGGCGAACCCGCCGAAGTTGTTGATCACGCGCGGCCCGTGGGTGCGGCGCACGTGCTGCGAGATCATGTCGACGAAGCGGTCGCCCTCGTTGATGTCGACGCCCGACTGCGCGTAGGTCAGCCCCCCCTGCCTCGCACCGGCGCGGGGCTTCGTGGCTCTCGAACGCTTCGGGGTGGCGCTGGCGCGGGGCATGCCGGGAGGATAGCGGAGGTGAAACTATGAAGGCGTCGATGGGAGCACCTGTGCCACGGACCCGTCTCCGGGTCCGTGCGGAGCGATAACGCCGAATGAGCGATCGGGCGGCACGCGAAGGAGCACCGACCGGCGGACCGGCCGGTGGGACGAGTAACAGCGTCACCTCACAGCCTCCCCTGCATCTTCAGCACCCCGCCGTCGAACGGCAGTTCGTTCGCGCGCAGATCGCGCCCGATGGACCGGGCCGAGAGCGCGGCCATGCACAGGGCCAGCGCCAAGGCCCCCAGCGCCAGCC
>CAZDYM010000445.1:0-1877 GCA_964509325.1 uncultured Phycisphaeraceae bacterium | reverse complement strand
CGCTTCACCGCTTCCTCGATCACGAACTCCGGCTTCTTGTCCAGCAGCTGCTGGTACGACGCCGAGCGAAGCCCGCCCGCGTACCCCGAGAAAAACGTCCGCGTCCGCTGCGCGGCCTTGTTCCCCGTCATCACCACCTTGTCGGCGTTCACGACCACCACGAAATCGCCCGTGTCCACGTGCGGCGTGTAGGTCGGGCGGTGCTTGCCCATCAGAACCATGGCGATCTGCGTCGCCATGCGACCCAGACGCTTGCCGTCGGCGTCGACGATGTGCCACGCCTTGTTCAACTGCTTTTCCGGCTGCGTGATGATGGTGGTCTGGCGCATGGGGGGAATCGAGGAAGAGGAACAGGAGAACAGCGAGAAGTCGCCGGGTTTGGAACGAGGGTCGAAAGTCGGGAGTCGGGAGTCGGGAGTTCGGCAAACAACGCGTCGGCGAAACCGGGACGAAACAACCTCACCTCGCCCTGTTGAGCCTCCTGCTCAACCGCGAGTCGGAACTGGTCAGCCCGTCGCGGATCGGCACGCGCCGTTCCGAGGGGGCAGCCTGTTCGGCCCACCGAAGCGCCACCTCAAGGGTCGCACGCGTGTCATGGGCATGGGGCTTGAAATGTGTCGCCCCGGCGTCAGGACGCCAAGGCGGGCCAAGAGCATAGCCGAGCACCCACGGCAGGGCAACCGCGTTCCCCACCAGATGCGAAGCCGCGAACACCCTCGCACTTGGTCTCCATCGGGTACTGACCGTCCGCGCGCGCCGCGGATGGTCCACCCCAGGGGTTCTGCGGGGAACATCGTGGGACATGTCCAAGTACCTGTACGACAAGTGTTTAGGCGCGTCAAGCCCAAACATCAGTGACCCGTCTTGCGCGCCGTTCTGGGGCCGCGGGGGGGAAGGGTGTCGGCCCGTGTGTTTGCCCGGCCCCGCTCACCAAGGGGCCGGGCCCCGGGCCCATCAACAGCCCCGACAGCCCCCCGAGCCCCGCCGCAACACCGCTCTCCTCCCCCTCCACCTTCCTCCCTCGCCCCCCCTCCCGCCCCCCCCCGCCACCATGAGCCGATCCACCCCGCGATTCGACCTCTCCGGCTTCGAGGACGTCGGCCTCAGCACCCCGGCCCTGCTCCGCCTCCTCGAAGAGCACGACGCCGGCACCAAGCCCGAGCTCGAACGCCTCTGGTCGTACTACCGCAACCCGCGCACGAGCGCCCTGTTGCCCACCACCGCCTGGACCACCCCGCGGGCGCGCCTCGCCCAGGAAGACGGCCTTCCGCCCCGCCTCCGCGGCACCAGCTCCCAACTGCTCGACGACCGCGCCGCCACCAAGGAAATCGTCATCGAGAACGACATCGGCTGGCGCGTCGACGCCATGGTCGACTTCGTCTTCGGCAAGCCCCTCACCATCCTCTCCACCTCGCCCAACCCCGCCCTCAGGCCCGTCATCGAACGGGTCCTCGACCGCGTGTGGGAACTCTCCGGCGGGATCCAACTCTTCCAGGACATGGCCCTCATGGGCGGGGTCTACGGCTTCGCCGACCTCGCCGTGCGATGCGATGAACTCTTCGCCTCGGCGGGGCAGGCGTCCAGCCTGCCCACCTCAGACGCACCCGCAGAAGCGAGCCCCAACGCCGTCGCCGCACACCTTGACGAGCTGCTCCCGCTCATCCGCATTGAGCTGATCGAGGGCACGCGTGCCGTGCCGATGCTCAGCCCGGGCGACTACCGGGTCATCGACGCGTACATCATCCGCGCGCAGCAGCGCCACATCGCGGAACCCCTCGGACAGTCGGATGGGGCCGGGGAGACCGGGGGGGCCGGGGGGGCCGACGGCGCGCCGGACGACGACGCGCCCACGCCCACGCGCTTCGCCGACCGTCTCG
>CAZDYM010000444.1:0-1878 GCA_964509325.1 uncultured Phycisphaeraceae bacterium | reverse complement strand
GGAAGGATGAAACCCTGCCCGTTCAACTCTCGGTCCAGGTCCGCGGCGTAAATGGTCAAGTCCGGGTGGTCCTTCGCCATCCGCCGGACCCCCTCGGGGGCGGCGATCAGGCAGATCATGCGGAGGTCGCGGGCCCCGTGTTCTCGGAGCATGCGGATCGCCGCCGACGCCGACCCGCCGGTGGCGAGCATCGGGTCCACGAGGATGACCGGGCCGGCGTCCAGGTCCGGGGGCAGCCGGAGCAGGTACTGGACCGGCTGCAGCGTCTTCTCGTCCCGGAACATCCCCAGGTGGCCCACGCGGGCCTCGGGGATCAACTCGAGAATGCCCTCCGTCATCGAGAGACCCGCCCTCAGCACCGGGCACAGCGTGATCCGCCCGCGGAGCCGCACCCCGGTCACTTCTTCCAAGGGCGTTCGGACGCGGACCGGCTCGCTCGGGAATCCCCGGGTCACCTCGAAGGTCATCAGCCCGGCGATCTGGATCAGCAGCGCGCGGAACTCGCGGTCGCTCGTCTCTCGGTTCCGCATCATCGTCAGCTTGTGACGGATGAGAGGGTGATCGAACACCACCAGGTTGGGATGCTGCGGGTGCGGCGAGGGCATGTGGCACCAGTATCGCTCCGCCCGCCTGCGCTACGCCCCGCAGACAGGTTGACCACAGGGGTCTCATCGGCTCTTTCCCCCCAAACCGTACTTGTACCGAACGGGACCGGCGCGCGGCTTGAAACCGCGGGTCGAGTCGCTACACTCTTCGACTCGCCCAATCCGGCCCACTCAGGGTCCCGGAATGGTCGAAAGACATTGCGTCGGGGCTGTAGCTCAATTGGGAGAGCGCATCCATGGCATGGATGAGGTTGTCGGTTCGAGCCCGATCAGCTCCACTACCCCCCACCAGCCGCCCGCATCGCGCGGGCGGTTGTGCTTTTGCGGCGTCCGGGCCGGCACGGCCCGGAGAGCCCGCCCGAAGTGGACCTTCGCCCAGCCGGACCGGGGCGGGCGTGGGCCGGGCCGCAACGCGGGGGACTGATCGAGCCCGCTACCCCGGATGGTGAGGCCCCGGGCTACGCCCGGTCGGCGTGCCGGCCGTCGGCGCCCCAGATCATGATCTGGCGCTTGCCGGCCCGCTTGCTCCAGAGCAGCGCCGAGTCGGCCTGGGCGATCAGGTCTTCGCCGTCGATCGGCCCGCTGGTGCGGAGGCACGAGACCCCGACGGACATGCCGCAGGCGATGCCGGGGGCGATCGCGGCGACGGCCTGCTCGAACCGCTCGGAGAGGCGGCGGGCCGTCTGGCCCGCCAGCGGCGCCGGGGTGTGGGGCATGAGGACCACGAACTCGTCGCCGCCGTAGCGCACCGCGATGTCGGAGGTGCGCAGGCCCGAGGTGATGAGGCGTGCGGCGGCGCAGAGCAGCTCGTCGCCGCGGGCGTGGCCCAGTGAATCGTTCACTTCCTTGAAGTGGTCCAGGTCGATCATGAGGCAGGCCAGGTCCTTGCCGTAGCGCACGGCTTCGGCGAAGAGCTGCGGGAGGCGCTGGGCCAGTTGGCGCCGGTTCGCGAGCCCGGTGAGCGGGTCGGACCAGGCCATCGCTTCGAGCCTGGTGAGTTCCTGCTCGAGGCGGTCGCAGCGGGCCTTGAGTTGCGCGGCGGTGGTGCGCAGGTCGAGGGTGATGCGGCGCTGGGCGCGGCGCTGTTCGAGTTGGGCGCGGGCTTTCTCGATCCACGCGCCGGGGTGGCCGGTGAGGATCGGCTCGGTCACGGCGTCCGCCGCGCCGAGGCGCACGGCCTGGGCCATGCTCGCCTCGTTGCCTTCGGGGACGACCGCGACGAGCAGCGAGTCGGGCGAGGCCGGGCCGGTGCCGTGGGCGCTGGCGGCGGGGC
>CAZDYM010000443.1:0-1887 GCA_964509325.1 uncultured Phycisphaeraceae bacterium | reverse complement strand
CGACGACCGCCGCGAGTGCGGCGGCGGGGCCGCAGAGCACGACACGTGCCAGGGCGAAGTGCCGCCGAAGGCGGCACGAGGGCGAAGCCCCCGCGGAGCGGGCCCTGGCACGAGCGAGCGGAGCGAGCGCTGGCGTGCCGGAGGCCCCCCAAGGTGGCGGGCGGAGCGGAGCGAAGCGGAGCGGAGAGCGGAGCGAGCAGCGTGACGCGGAGCGGCACGCTGCTTGCACCGCGGCCCATCCGAATGGGGGGGTGTGGAGGTCCGACGCGCGCGGGTGATGTGGTGGGACTGGCGTCGTCATTCGCGTTTGGGGGTCGGCTCGCGGAGAGCGGTTTGTGCGAGCGTGCGGCATCGTTCGCGTCCTTCGGCGGTCGCCCACCACGGAGCGGTGGTGGTGCTTGCGCGGTCCTCCTGAAAGAGATACTGATTTCCTGTAGAGGGGTGCACCGGTGCCCCCTCTGAGGGTGCACGGGTGCGCCCTGCTCCGTGCACGGGTGCTCCCTCTGAGGGGGCGCGGGTGCGTACTTCACGGATGACAAACAGGCTGACCGTGCGGGCGCGGCCGTTGTGCTGCTGAACGAGCTCGGGGACGATCTCCGCGAGGGCTCGCTTGATGGAGTCGGTGGAGCACGCGAGGCGGTGGGCGAGGGTCTGCTGGCTGATGCGGACGGCCCATCGTGAGCCGCGGGGCCATGCCTCGGCGACGAGGTGGGCGAGGACGGCGTGTGCTCGTGCCGACAGCTGGAGTTGAGAGGCGTGTCTGAGGGCGTCGCGGAGCAGCACGGCTTTGGCGATGGCGAGGTAGCTTCGGTCGTTGCTCATTGGAGGGCCTCCAGGGCGTGCTGGGCGGCCTCCGAGGGCAGGGGGGCGTAGTGGTCGGTCATCTCGGGCCTGGCGTGCCCGAGGAGGGCCTGAGCGGCTTCACGGCCCGCACGCTGGCGAACGAGCCTGGCGACGGCGTGGCGGATCTGGTGCGGGGTGTAGACCTGGACGGCGGCTCGTTTGCAGGCTCGGCGGATGGCGGCGCGGAGTGCGTCGGCGGAGTAGAAGCCGCGGGCGGCGCCGCGCGGGGCGGGGAAGAGCGGATCGTCGGGGCAGAAGGGGCGGAGTCGATGACTCAGAAGTGAGGCGGCTTCGCGCGTGAGCGGCACGATTTTGTGTTTGCCTCGGTGGGCCGCTTTGTGCTGGTCGAGGACGAGGCGGGGCGGGTGGGCGAGTTCGACCTGGGCGGAGGTGAGTTCGAGGATTTCGCTCAGGCGTGCGCCCGTCAGCATCAGCAGCTGAATGACACGACGCGCCAGCGGTGGGAGGAAGGGGAGGGTGAGTCGGACCTGGTCGAGGTTGGCGGGGAGGCGTGGTTCCGGCTCGCGGGCGCTGGAGCGGTGGGCGGGGAGCGCGCGGACCAGGCTGAGTTCGGTGAGGACGTGGGGGCTGAGGTCCTGGGTGTCGACGGCCCAGCGGACGAAGCGGCGGAGGCGCGCGACCTGCTGGTTGATGTAGCCGCGGGAGAGGCCGTCCGCGATGAGCTGGTCACGCCAGGCGATGACCTGGGCGCGTGTGATGTTCTCGACGGTGGCGCCGGGCCCGGCGTAGCGCGCGAAGGAAGCGAGCGCGGTGCGGATGTTCAGGTGTTCGCGGGTGGGTTCGCGTCGGCGGCGTCGTCGGTAGTAGATCGCAGCGTGTTCGAGGTAGTGCGCGGCGAGGGCGCACACGCTTTGCGCGTGCTTACGCTGGGGCGTGTGGAGCATGTGATCGGACCTGGCGGCCTACTCAAGCGGTGCGTCGTCGGCCTGCGACGCCTCGGCTCGGTGATGAGGCGAGCGTCGGCAGTGTGCGCTGAGCGGGCGTGATGTGCAAGCGGCCCGCGGTAATCAGCCGCGGGCCGCT
>CAZDYM010000442.1:0-1887 GCA_964509325.1 uncultured Phycisphaeraceae bacterium | reverse complement strand
ACGGTGCGTGTCTGAGAGACGCGGGCGACCTCGGCGGCGATGTGCTGCGAGGCCACCAGCAGGTCGATGCCGCGCCACGCGCGCTGGTCGTCCCGGGCGCGGACTCGGAGCGGCGCGGCGGCGAGCGATCGCAGGATCGGCCAGTGGATCGAGGGCATGAAAAGAAGGTAGCGGGAGGGCGGGCGTGGGGAGGGGCGAGCGGGTTGTGGGGGACAGGTCGGCGGCACGTCGGCGGAGCGGTCACGGGTCACGGGCGTTGGGGGTGGGTCGCCGCGGTTCAGGGCTCGGAGCGAGCCGGGTGTGAGTGAAGCGATGGCGGTGGGGTGGGCCGATACATGCTCGATGAAGATCGAAGGAGGCGCGATGGCATGGGTCCGGGTCCGCGTGGGGTCAGGGTTCTCCCGGAGACGGGTCGCAGTTGCGGTCGCCGCGGTGGCTGGTGTCGCGCTGGCCGGCGGGTTGGCTGGGGGGATGGGTGGTTGCGCCGGATCAAAGAAGAAGGGGGCGGCGTCGGCGGCGGCAACCTCGCCCTCGCGCGCCCCATCGGGCCCGGTTGGGGCCGCGTCGGATGACCCCGCCTCGCTGTACCGGGCCGGCAGGTACGCGTCGGCTTTCGAGGCGGCCAAGGCGCGGGTTCCGGTCTCGAGCGGGGCGGAGAAAGAGAGGATGCAGTTGGTGGCCGGTCTGTCGGCGGCGGCCATGGATCGGAACACCGACGCGCTGCTCTACCTGCGCCCGATCACGGGCAGCGGGGACGCGGAGATCGCCGGACGGGCTTCGGCCGGGGTCGGGTTGATCGACGCGGAAGAGGGTCGGCACGCGTCGGCGGTGCCGAACCTGAAGGCGGCGGCATCGAAGCTCACGGGCGACGAGGCGGCCAAGGCGTGGTTCTATCTGGGGGAGAGCTACAGCGCGACGGGCGCGGCGGCGGAGGCGAGCAGCGCGTACCGCCAGGCGTCGGGCCTGGCAACGGATCGGAGGCTGAAGCGGCTCGCGGATGAACGCCTGAGCCTGAACGCGTTCACGATCCAGGTGGCGAGTTTCAGGGACGCCGCGAAGGCGCGTCAGGCGGCGGGGGCGGCGATGGGTCGAGCCAAGGCGGCGGGCTTGCCGGCGCCGCGCGTGGTCAGCAAGTCGCTCCCGGACGGCCGGTCGGTGTACGCGGTGCAGATCGGGACGTACCGCGAACTCTCTCGGGCGCAGGCGGACCGGGCGCGGCTGGGGGGGGACGCGGTGGTGACACGCACGGCGGGTTGAGTCCGAGCGGAGCGTGGTGAGAAGGCGTGGGCGTCGAGAAGGCGCGTTGGAAAAGTGACGAAAGTTGCGCGGTCGGGCCGAGGAATGGCGTCGGTGCGGCGCGGAGCGCCGCATCCCGGCACTTGTTCCGGTCGGAGCGGCTTTGGCTGGCCGCTTCGGTTGGTGTCTGTTCGACTGGCGGTCAGGATGACCATGCGGCCCTCTCATTCCGAGCAACCGTCGGCCGCGGGTGATGGCGGCGCGCCGGGCGGCACGCAGGCGGCGGGCGAGGCGTGGCTGCGCGAGGTCATCGAGCTTCTTGACGAGCAGCGCGGGCTGCTCCGAGAGCTCGATGGTCTGAGCGAGCAGCAATCCAAGTGGGTGGGGTCCGGGGAGACGGCCCGGCTGCTCTCGGTGCTGTCGCAGAAGCAGCGGATCGTGGAGCGTGTGCAGGGGGTCAGCGCGTCGTTGCAGCCCTTCATGTCGGACTGGTCGGCCCGGGTGGCGGGGCTGAGCGAGCGTTCGCGGGTGCTGCTGCGTTCGCGCACGGACGAACTGGAAGCGCTGGCGACGCGGGTCCGCGCGCGGGACGAGGCCGACCGCGCCACGCTCGAGGCGAGCAGCCGGGTGATCGCGGACGATCTGGCCGGG
>CAZDYM010000441.1:0-1889 GCA_964509325.1 uncultured Phycisphaeraceae bacterium | reverse complement strand
CTTCCATGACGCGCTTGATGCCGAGCTGGGCGGCCTTGGACTTCTGTTCGCCCAGAGAGCCGGGCTCGACGATGTAGGTGAGGGCGACGAAGCAGACGGCGTTGGGGCCTTCCTCAAAGGCGAGTTCGCGGAGGGCTTCGATGTAGAAGCCGTTCTCGTAGTCGCCGACGGTGCCGCCGACCTCGATGAAAACGATGTCGGCGGGGCGGGTGCCGTCGCCCGACATGGCGAGTTCGCGGAGCCGGCGTTTCACGTCGCCGGTGACGTGGGGGATCATCTGGACGTCGCGCCCGAGGTACCCGCCGTGGCGTTCGCGGTCGAGGATGTCGCGGAAGATCTGGCCCGAGGTGACGAAGTTCCGCTTCGACAGGTTCTGGTCGAGCATGCGCTCGTAGGTGCCCAGGTCCATGTCGCACTCGGTGCCGTCGTCGAGGACGAAGACTTCGCCGTGGCGGAATGGGTTGAGGGTGCCGGCGTCGATGTTGAGGTAGCCCTCCATCTTCATGGGGGCGACGGAGAGGCCCTTGTCCTTGAGGAGCTTGGCGAGGCTGGAGGCGAAGATGCCCTTGCCCAGGCCGCTGATCACGGTGCCCAGAACGACGAGGTACTTGTGCTTGCCGAAGCGGTAGCCGTCCGGGATGGGGGAGTAGAACTCGGTATCAACGCTGGAGCGTGCGGCGGAGGCGAGCAGCGGCGAGACGCAGGGCCCGTCTTCGTCGAAGGTCTCGGCCCCCGCCCCGGGAGCGTGGGTGGGGTGGGGCGACGATGCGGGTGGGTGCCCCGGGCCCGCGGAAGCGGCACGAGAAAAGCCGCTCGGATGCGATCCCCCGCCGACCGGCGACCGCTCCGAGCCCGGGTAGTCCTTCGACGTGGGCATGCCGGATTGTACCGGCGGGTGGAGCGTCGGCAAACGTTGACGGAGCAAGGAGACGCCCCGGCCGGGGCGGGGCGCGGCGGGCACTTGGGGGGGCCCCGCCAGCGGTCTAGAAGCGGACGGTGGCGCGGAAGCCGATGAGCGGGCCGTGGGTGACGACGTCCCAGGTGACGCCGGAGTCTTCGAAGTCCTGCCCGAGGGCGCGGTAGCCGGCGAACACGGCGTAGGACCACGGGCCGGAGCGCCACTGATAGCCGAGAGCGCCGACGGTTTGCCAGGCGAACTGCGAGCCGTCGGCGTCGAAGCCGCCGACATCGCCGCGGAGCGAGAGCACCCAGTGTTCGGCGAAGTTGAACGAGGTGCGGAGGCCGATGAAGGGCTCGAACCATCCGGCGTCGCCGCCGAGGCCGCGGGACTGGCCTCCCGTGATGACCTCACCACCCGGAAGGGTGATGTCGGCTTCTGAGGTGATGTCGAGATCGACTTCGAGATCGGTGTAGCGGAGGCCGGCGAAGGCGTCGAGGGTGAAGCGGTTTCGTTGCTCGGCGCCGAAGGGGTTGTCGAGGAAACGATAGCCGGCGAAGGCCTCGAGCCAGATGTTCTGGGTGACGACTTGGGCGTCGAGCGAGGTGGCGACGCCGCCGCCGGCGGGGCCGCTGCGGACCCTCGCCCGGGTCTCCTCAATTTCGGCCTTGGCGAAGGCGCCGTTGATCTGGAAGACCCAGCGGTCGACCTGGAGATCGACGGCGCCCATGAGGCCGATGATGGACTCGGCCTCGGCGAGGACCTCGGCGAACGAGGCGTCGACTTCCGTCTCGACCGAGCGCGCGCCGAAGGTGCCGTCGTAGCTGGTCAGCCAGATGTATGGGGTGAAGGAGAGGGACGAGCGGGCGTCCGAGGGCCCGGTGGCGTGCGGCGCGGCCTCGGCGGGGGGCGTGCCCGTGGCGGGAGCATCCGCGGAGACGGGATCGACGGCGCGAGCGAGCGTGGCGCAGCACAGCATCGAAGCAAGGGC
>CAZDYM010000440.1:0-1897 GCA_964509325.1 uncultured Phycisphaeraceae bacterium | reverse complement strand
CGCGGTCGCTGAACGGCTTGGCTCGAAGGCGGCCCGGAGGACCGAATCGTGGTCCAGCGCGGCTTTGTTTGGACAACCAGCGCTTGGGTCGGGCGGTCAGGGCGTGGGGCACAGGAGAGCCGAGCGGTGTCGGCGATCGCGCGAGTTCTATTGATGCTCTACGATGGACCCGATGCCCGATCCTGCCGTGACTTCAAACCCGCCGGTCACCGACGCCGACCTGGACGCCGCGATGGACCTCGCCTCGGCGGTGGTGCTCGTCGTCGATGACCACGAGCAGAACCTCGAACTGATCCAGGCGTACCTCGAGGAGATCGGCTGCAAGGTGCGCCTCGCCAAGGACGGGCTCGAAGCGCAGCGCGACATCGAAGCGCCCGGCGGGCAGCCGGACCTGATCCTGCTGGACGTGATGATGCCGCGGATGAGCGGCTTCCAGTTGTGCGCCAAACTCAAGGCCGACCCTGCGACGCGCGACATCCCGATCGTGATGGTGACGGCGCTCAGCGAGGTGGGCGACGTCGAGCGCGCGGTCGAGTGCGGCGCCGACGACTTTCTGACCAAGCCGGTGTTCAAACTCGAACTGCTGACGCGGGTGCGGAGCCTGCTGCGGGTGCGCCTGCTCAAGAAGCAGTTGGAAGCGACCCTGCACGAGATGCGGAAGATCAAGGGGGAATGACGCGGGGGCGGTGACGCCGCACGTTCGCGGAACGCTGTGCCGGCGTCCGTCGGGAGGTGTCGCGGGGTGCCGGCGCGATGCTCCTCCATCGCGTGCGTGCCCGTGGTTCTCGAGGGGCGCGGGGTGGCACGCTCGGCGGGGCTAGTCGGCGTCGGGGCGGTACTGGGTGACGCCGGGCGACATCGCGGAGCGGACCCAGCGGGAGTTTGGGCCGCGGGGGGTGGCGGCGAGGCGGAGGTGGTCGAGGTATGCGGTCAGGGCGCGGTCGGTGAAGGTGTCGAGCATCTCGCGGGTGGCGCCGGGGTTCATCAGGCGGATCTGGACGATGACGTGCTCCCGGCGGGTGCCGGCACGGGCGGCGTCGGCTTCGGAGTCGGCGTCGACGGCGGCACGATCCAGCCGCGTCTCGACCTCCACGCGCCAGTCCACCAGTTCGCGCTCGACGACGTCTGCCACGCGAGCGTCGGGGGCGGTGTCGGAGCAACGTGCGGGGCTGAGCGCGACCATGGGCGGACCTCCGTGTCTGAGGGCTTGTGGTGCAACCGATGCGCGTCCGAAGGCTCCGCCCGCGTCGCGGCGTGATGGATCGACATCCGACCCGAACTCGCCGCAGCGTGTAACCACAAGGGACGCGGGCTTGTGGGGGCATCTTGTGTGCCCACGACGGGTTGTGTGAGGGCCTGCGAGCTACTCGGCGCGGTCGAGCATCGAAGCCAGGAGCGTGTGGGCGGCGGCTTTGGCGATGCGGGCCGCGTCGCGCCGCTTGGCGGTCTGGCGCATGATCAGCGCGCCGGAGAGCAGCAGGAAGATCTGCTCGCCCGCTTCGCACGCTACCTGCCGAGGCAGCCCCGCGGCGGCGCACTTCTCGGTGATCATCCGCTGCAGCGCCACGCCGTGCGCCACGGCCGCCTGATGCACGGGGTCGGTCTCGATGGGGTACTCGGTGGCGGCGTTCAAGAAGATGCAGCCGTTGAACTCGTGATCGTGGAACCACTGGTCGAACACGTCGAACAGCGCGAGCACCTGGGCGCGGGGGTCTTGGGTGCGGGCGTCCAGGTCTTCGGCGAGTTGGCGTGATTCGACCTCGTGCCGGACGGCGAGCACGGAAATGACGAGTTCGTCCTTGCTGGCGAAGTGGTTGTAGAAGGTGGTTTTGGTGACCCGGGCCTCGGCGATGACGCGGTCAAGGCCGATGGGCGCAAAGCCGTGGCGCGCGAAGAG
>CAZDYM010000439.1:0-1899 GCA_964509325.1 uncultured Phycisphaeraceae bacterium | reverse complement strand
GAAGAACGAGGGCGCCCGCCCCCGTGCGGCCGGGCCGGCGCGCGAACCCCCGCCGAGCGGCGCTGGGGCGTCCTTGGAACCTAGAATCCGGCGTTGTTCCCCTGCGAACCCCAAGGTATGCCCACCCCACCAGACCCGAGCCGTGATCCAACGCCCACCCGCGAGGCAGGCGGACCTTCGCCGCGGCGCCGCTTTGTGGTGGGGATCACCGGCGCCTCGGGGGCCCTGTACGCCCAGCGGGTGATCGCGGAGGTGCTGCGGGCCGGGCACGAGTGCCACCTGTGCGTCTCGCCCTACGGCCAGCGCTTGCTGTTCGACGAACTCGGGATCGAGCGGCTCGACGCCGATTCCTTGAGAACGCTGGCGGAGCTGCCCGCCGGCGCCGACCTGCGGGCCGCGGGGCTGCACTACTACCCCTCCCGCGACGTGGGCGCCGCCATCGGCTCGGGCTCGTTCCGGCACGACGGCATGGTCATCGTGCCGGCGTCGTCGAACTCCATGAACCAGATCGCCTGCGGCACGGGCGATACCCTCGTCACCCGCGCCGCGGCGGTGGCCCTCAAGGAGCGCATGAAACTCATCATCGCGCACCGCGAGGCCCCGCTGACCCTCATCGACATCCGCGCCATGGAAACCCTCACGCTCGCGGGCGCGATCATCTGCCCCTGCAACCCGGGCTTCTACCTCCTCCCGACCCGGATCGACCAGATCGTGGACTTCGTGGCGGGCCGCCTGCTGGATCTGCTCGGGGTCGAGCACGGGCTCAAGGTGCGCTGGGCGGAGCATCTGGCGGCGGTCCCGTCAACGCCGAACGCGCGCACGGAGCCGATGGAATGAGCGCGGTCCCCGCGGACGAGCCCGCACGCCGGGTCGATCCCGGCGTTTGGAGCCGTCTTCGCCTGGCCCTCTCGGACATCAAGCTCGCCCACAGCGTCTTCGCGATGCCCTTCGCGGTCCTGGCGACGGTCATGGCGGCCCGGCTCGATCTGGGCTGGGCGCGGCTCTCCGGCCAGTTCGCCCTGGTGGTCGTCTGCATGTTCCTGGCCCGCACGTGGGCCATGCTCGTGAACCGCATCGCCGACTGGCGGTTTGATCGGGAGAACCCGCGGACGATGGGCCGGGCCATCGCGTCCGGGCGGCTGAGCGAGAGCGCCGCCGCGCGGATCGCCGGCGGCTTCGCAGCGGCGTTCGTCGCCGCCGCGGGGCTTTTCTGGGTGTTCTTTGAGAACCCTTGGCCGCTGGCGCTGAGCGTGCCGGTGCTCGGGTGGATCGCGCTGTATTCCTTCACCAAGCGCTTCACCGCGTGGTGCCACGTCTTTCTCGGGGGGGCGCTGGCGGCGTCGCCGCTGGCGGCGGCCCTCGCGGTTGAGCCCGCGTTCCTCTTCTCCCACCAGGGGCGGGGCCTGTGGCTGCTGGCGGGGATGGTGCTGTGCTGGGTGGCGGGGTTTGACATCCCCTACGCCGTGCAGGATGTCGAGGTGGACCGTCGCTTGAATCTGCACAGCGTTCCCGCGCGGCTCGGGGTCGCCGCGGCGTTGTGGATCAGCCGGGCGC
The DNA here is from genome assembly GCA_964509325.1 of uncultured Phycisphaeraceae bacterium. Taxonomy (GTDB): domain Bacteria; phylum Planctomycetota; class Phycisphaerae; order Phycisphaerales; family UBA1924; genus JAFLCM01. Next base: position 345 of record CAZDYM010000439.1, on the reverse strand, counting down.
TGCACGCTCTGGCGTTCGCGCTGCTGGTCCTGTTCGCGCTCGGGGAGCCGCGGATGGGCGTGATGTTCGCGAGCGCCGTGGGGGCGGTCGGCGTGCTGCTGGTGGTGGAGCACCTCGCGCTGGCGCGGCGAGGTTCAACCGGGTTACCGGTCGTGTTCTTCACCCTGAACGGGGTGGTCAGTCTGACGCTGGGGCTCGCCGGGTGCGTGGACGTTCTGGGTGGTTGAGAGAAGCCATTTTCTGATCCGGTCATCAGAAATGGCGGAAATCGACGAGGCTGGACTGGACAAGACAGCGGAAGGCGGTATATTCTTTCACGCAATCTTCACTTTGCCCCCCCGGAAG
>CAZDYM010000438.1:0-1920 GCA_964509325.1 uncultured Phycisphaeraceae bacterium | reverse complement strand
ATGGGACCACGCAAGCGACCGCCGCCGCCCGCTTCGCGTCGCAGGCCGGAGCCGCCCGCGCCTACGCCGGGCCGCTCACGTTCGGCAGCACGGGCCGGGCCGGTTCGGGACGATTGAACGGGCTCGGCGCTCGGCACGCATACGAGACCACGCAGGCCGCGACCGTCGCGCGCTTCGCGTCCCAGGCCGGAACCGCCCGCGCTTTTCTCGGGCCGCTCGACTTTTCAAAGGCCGGGCGTGCATCGACCGGCAAAGCCACCTAACGCGCCACGCGGGCCGCGATCTTCACTGACTCAGGAGCGCGGCCCGCTTCGTTGAACCCCCTCGACAAACCCGCCCCGCACGGCCCAGCACGGCCCACCCCAACCAACCCCGCCCGCGCTCTCCGCAATGCCGACTTACCCGCGCCATCCCGCCGCAGCCGCCCCGCTCACGCGCATCCCGGAGCTGAAAACCGTGTCCACTAGTGAGCATACCATCCCCGCCAACGCCCCCTGTGACGCCCCAACCGATGGGGCACGTCAGACTGTGTCCAAAACTTGACAGAACCCCCCCCGCGCGCCGATAGTACCGTCCGACACGGTACCCGCAACGGGTGGGGCTCATCCCCTACCCCGACGCGACGCATGAGCACGATCCCCGAAGGTTTACGGTCCACATCTTATCAGACCTAGACCGCCGCCCGTGCTCGCGTCGCGTCCGTGCAAGGACGCACACGATGCCCGCCCCCGACCCGCTCGACATCGCCGCCAGGATCGGCCCCAAAGCCGCCGTGACCGTGGAGAGGCTTCGTCGCCTTCTCCGCGCGTCCGGGGCCCCGAAGTCTCTCAATCGGCTCTACCGCGAACTCGGAGGACCGAGCACGACCCTACGCCGCCATCTAGCTATGGCAAAGCGGGCCGGGTTCGTGACATGGGAGAACCCGCTCCCCGGATCAAGAGCGCGACGAATCAGCATCCCCGGCGTCAGGGTCAAGCAGGCGAACCAACTCGGCATGACACGCCGCGATGAAGGCTTGCGCGGGCGTGACGCCGGGGGGAACCGGGGAGCCCAAAACGCGGGCCCGAACGCTGTCGCAGAACTCGGACGCGATCCCGACGCCAACGTCGGCATCCAGCAGCGCGGCGCGGACGATGTCCAACGCATCGCGCGTGTTCGCATCGGTCAGCGTCGCCGCTCCGCTCAGGGTTCGGATCGCGGACTGAAACCGGGCGCTCAAAGTGTCAAACATGCCCGGAAGTCTAGCGACGATGCCCGATTCGGTCGGGACGGGTTCCCCGTAGACGCCGGACCCGGCACCCGCGCTCTTATCGAGCACATCCGCGCCATGATCCCCGTGCGATACGCCGCCCAATCGACGCGGAAGGCCATCGCGGCGCTGCTCGACTCGGAAGGCCCGGTACGGACCATCGAACTCGTGACCGAGGCCATCCGCCGGGGGGATCGGGTATCCCAGCCCGCCGCCTTCTTCTCGGCGCTCGCCGTCGGGGGTGCAGCGTGAGCACCGCCCGACTCCAAATCCGCCCCGGATACACCCACGCGGGACCCGCTATCCCTGTGACCGCGAACCGCGTGCTGTCGATCTTCGTCCGCTGGCACGACTGGCGGACCGGGTGGCTTTTCGCGTCCCGCGCCCGGCTCGCCCGGATGCTCGGAAAGAGCCTCAGGACGATTTCCTACGCGCTGGCCTACCTGCGCGAGCACTTCTACATCACGACCGAGCAGCGCGGGCCGGGATGCAACCGGATCCAACTTCTCCGCGCCCGCCCCGATGAGCCCGTGCGCGGCTACGCCGACCCGGCCACCGTCCAAGCCTTCCGCGAGTACTGCGCCCTGTGGGGCTCGCGCGACGCCCGCGTCGTCCGAGGCGTGCGACGGGGCTTCGTGACCCGCTCCGCGCCGCTGCCCCCCCGGAGGCCC
>CAZDYM010000437.1:0-1938 GCA_964509325.1 uncultured Phycisphaeraceae bacterium | reverse complement strand
CGGCCCCGCGCTCCCGGGCGTCTCGCCGTCCAGCGCCAGCCCGCCCGCGACCCCGGTGACCGTCCCCGCCACCGACAGCGTGTACGAGCCCGCGCCAAGCGGGCCGCTGGGCGTCAGCGTCGCCGTGAACGTCCCGGCGTCGTACGCGAACGACGCCGGCACGCTCCCGCCCGGCCCCGTGAGCGTCACGTCACCCGCTGAAATGTTCACGTGCTTCTGGAACGTCACCCGCACCGGACCTCCGAACCCCGCCGACGCCGCGGCACCCGGCGCGGGCACCGTCTCGATCACCTTCGGCGGCGGTTCCGGGAGCGCGCCCAGCGTCGTGATCCCCGTGTTCAGGATCCAAAGGTCCGGGTCGATCGTCCCGCCGTTCACCGCCTCGCTTATGGGGATCAGGAAATGCTCGGCGCCGGCGTCGTTCCACACGCGCGTCAGCGTCGATCCGCCGCTCAGCAGCGTCACCCGAACGTCCATCGGCATGATGTACGTCGGGAACGCGGCCGACTGGGTCTGGCTGACATACAGCTGGGCGAAGTGCCGCCCGCCGATGCTCAGCGGCCTGATCGCGTAGGAATACGCGGGCGCCCCGGGCTGGAACACCCACTGCTGGAAGAACGTGTTCAGGCTCGAGCCGTGCACCGCTTCGCACACCGCCTGAAACTCCGCGGTCGTCGCCGAGCCGCCCCCGTAGGCCGCGCGGTACTCGCGGAGCGCCTGAAGAAAGGCGGCGTCTCCCATCACGCGGCGCAGCATGTGCAGCACCCACCCGCCCTTGCGGTACGAGAAACTGCTGCTGAAGATGCGGTTCATGTCGGTGGTGGTGGGGCACCACACCGTCCCGTTGACGTCCGCCGGGCGCCGGATGTGCATGGCCTGGCGCAGCGCCTGCGCGCCGGTGGACCCGGGCCGCCACTCGAGCCACAGCGCCTCGCCGTAGGTGGCGAATCCTTCGTTGAGCCAGATGTCGTTCCACGTCGCGCAGGTCACGTGGTCGCCCCACCATTGGTGGGCCAGTTCGTGGGCCGTGACGTTCTCGTCGAAGGTGCCCTGGCCGGTCGCGGTCTGGTGCTCCATGCCGCCGCCGAATCCGAACTGGTACATCCCGTACTTTTCGTTCGAGAACGGGTACAGCCCGAACCGGTCTTCGCGCGAGAACGCTGTCAGCATGTTGAGGCAGTTGAACCAGCCGGCCCGGTTGCTCGGGGTGTCGCTGGCCGGGTAGAGCCAGAACGACACGGGCATCGACACCGCCGGCCCGCCCGCCGGGGTGAAGTTCCACGTCTGCAGATACTCGTTGAAGTCCGTCGCCGCGAAGCAGTACAGGTACGTCGCCGTCGGGTAGTCCGTCTTCCAGTGGAACTTCAGGCGCCCCCCTCCGGCGTCGGTCACGCTCTGCAGCACCCCGTTGCTCGCGACTCTCATGGTCCCGGGCACCGTGAACCGCATCTCCGCGACGCACTTGTCGAGGTTGTTCTCCTTGCAGGGGAACCACGTGTGCGCGAAGTCCGTCTCGCTCAGCGTGAACACCTCGGGCGATGTCCCCCGCATCCGGAACGTGATCGAGCCGAACCCCCCGCTCGTGGGCGTCCCGCCGTAGGTCACCTTCACGTTGAACGCTTCGCCGGGCCCGTAGGTCCGCCCCAGCTGCACCGTCATCGTCACGCCCGACCGCGTGAACGAGCGGTTCACCCCGTCCACCTGTACCCCGCTCGAAGTGTTCACCGCGAACGCGCCCGACAGCCGCACCTGCACCGTCGAGATGGGCTCCAGCGCCACGAACGAGATCACGTTGCTCCCCACGATCGTCCGCGCCACCGGGTCCACCGCGATGTCAAGGTCGTACTTGATCAGGTCCGTCGTCGTGTCGTTGAGGGCGCGCTCGCCGTCGCCCTCGGGGTGGGCGGCGCCCAGCGTCGCCCGCGCCAGCATCGCCCG
>CAZDYM010000436.1:0-1955 GCA_964509325.1 uncultured Phycisphaeraceae bacterium | reverse complement strand
GGGCGGGGGGGCGGGGGGGCGGGGGGGCGAATCAGAGAATCAGCGTGTCGGCAGAGCGCGTCGGGCCAGTGGCGAGTAGCGAGTGGCGAGCGGATCGGAGTCATGCAGCGGGCGAGGGGGCCCTGGCTTTGCCCGTTCGCCGGTCCGGCGTTGACTGCCGGCTTGACTTACACGGCCACGCTCACTTTCGCGGGCCTGAGGGTGCGGTCGTTCATGGCGTAGCCGAGTTGGAAGAGTTGGACGACCTGGCCCGCGTGGCCCCCTTCCGGGGGCGGGGCCTGCATGACGGCCTCGTGGCGCATGGGGTCGAACTCGTCGCCGGGCTTGGGCTCGATGACGGTGAGGCCGAAGCGGGACAGGGTTTTGACGATCTCGTCGCGGATGACGGCGAGGCCCGCCTTGACCTGCTCCGGGCTGGCCTTGCTGAGGTCCTGGTTGAGGGCCACCTCGAAGTGATCGAGCACGGTGACCATCGCCGCGGCGACGCCGCGGGCGCCCTGACGCTCGGCCTCGCACTCGTTGTCGCGGCTGCGGCGGCTGAGATTCTGGTAGTCGGCGAGGGCGCGCTGGTGCTTGCCCTTCCACTCCTCGACCTGCGATTCGAGGGCGCGGATCGACTCCTCGTGCGCGACGATCGACTCCGGGTCGATGTTCTTGATGTCGGCGCCGGTATCGCCGAAATCGTCCGGCGCGGGGGCTGGCTTTGAGGATGGGTCGGGCATGGGGATGGGCTCGGTTGTCGGGCCTTGTGGTCCGGTGGTGGCGGAGTTGATGCTCACGTTCTCGCTCTCGCTCTGGACTTCCCGCGCGATCCGGGCGCTTCCGCGGTGAGAGCCGCGTTTCGCTACGCGCCGAGGAGGTCCTTCATTTTCTTCCAGAAGCCGGTGGTCTCGGGGAGGATGCCGCCGTCGGATTCGGTCTTGGCGTAGTCACGGAGGATCTTTTCCTGCGTGGCGCTGAGTCTTTTGGGGACTTCGATCTTGATGAAGATGACGAGGTCGCCGCGGCGGCCGGTGCGGAGGTTCGGCAGGCCGCTCTCGCGGAGTCGGATGGAGTGGCCGTGCTGCGTGCCCTTGGGGATGACGACGGTGGCCTTCTCGTCGAGGGTGGGGACTTCGAGGTGCGCGCCGAGGGCGGCCTGCGTGAAGGTGATGGGCATCTCGAGGACGAGGTTGTCGCCGTCGCGTTGGAAGATGTCGTGCTGGGCGACGCGGATGACGACGTGGAGGTCGCCGCGCATGCCGGTGCCGTCAGGTGAGACTTCCGGGGGCGGCGGCTCGCCCTCGCCGCCGACGCGGACCGCCTGCCCGTCGCTGACGCCCGGGGGGATCTTGACGGCGAGTCTGCGTTTCTTTGGGACGCGGCCCTTGCCGATGCAGGCGGGGCAGCGGTCCTTGACGACTTCGCCGCGGCCGGCGCAGTGCGGGCAGGTGGTCTGCATGCGGAACATGCCGCCCATGCCGGTCTGGATGACGACGCCTCGCCCGCCGCAGGTCCCGCAGCGCGAGGGCTTTGATCCGGGCTTGGCGCCGGTGCCGGAGCAGGTGTCGCAGAGGTCGGCGCGGGTGAACTCGACGTCGCGTTCGGTGCCGGTGAGGACGTCTTCCAGGGTGATCTCGACCTCGGTTTCGAGGTCGAACCCGCGTGCGTGCCCGCGCCCGCCCGCGCGTGCACCGGCGGCGCCGTTCATGCCGCCCATCCCGCCGAAGATGTCGTTGAACATCGAGAAGATGTCCTCGACGTTCATGCGGCTGAAGTCGTGGGTGGCGCCGGCGGCCCCGCCGCCGCCGCGGCCGCGCAGGCCCTCGTGCCCGTACTGGTCGTAGACGCGGCGCTTGGAGGCGTCGGAGAGGACCTCGTAGGCCTCGGCGGCTTCCTTGAACTTCGCCTCGGCGTCGGCGTCGCCGGGGTTGCGGTCCGGGTGGTGCTTCATGGCCAGCCGGCGGTAGGCGCGC
>CAZDYM010000435.1:0-1957 GCA_964509325.1 uncultured Phycisphaeraceae bacterium | reverse complement strand
ACCATCTCCGGCGTCGGGGTCTCGCCCGCCGCCAGCGCCGCCGCCACCGGGTCGCCTCCCGGCAGCGCCGCCGACACCGCCAGCGCCGACGACGGGCGGAACGCCGGGTCTTTCTCCAGGCAGCGCAGGATCACCCGTTCCACAAGCGGGTCCACGTCCGGGACGACCGTGCTGGGCCGCTCCGGCGTCATCGTCGCGTGCAACCCCCGCAACTCCGCCATCGACGACGCCCGGTACACCGCCCGCCCCGTGAACATCTCGTACAGCAGCAGCCCCAGCGAATACACGTCCGACCGCACCGACACGTCCTGCCCGTTCAACTGCTCCGGTGCCATGTAGGTCGGCGTGCCCGTGGCGATCTCCCCGCTGGCGGCGATCTCCGCCGCCGTCCCCGCCACCCCGAAATCCGTCAGCCGCGCCCTGCCCCTTCCGTCGAGCATGATGTTGGAGGGCTTGAGGTCTCGGTGGATCACGCCCAGGTCGTGGGCCGCCGCCAGCCCCGCGCACACCTGCCGCGCCACCTCGAGCGCCTTGTCCCCCGGGAGCCGTCCGATCCGGCGCAGCAGGGAAGCCAGGTCCTCGCCGTCGATGTACTCCATCGCCAGAAACACCGTCGGCGCGCCGCCCGGGTACGAGGGAGGCAGCGTCACCGCGTCGTACACCCGGCACACGTTCGGATGGCTGATCTGCCGCGTGAGCCGCACCTCGTGCAGCAGCCGCTGCACCTTGTCAGGGTCGGCCGCGAAGGCGGGCGGCAGGAACTTCAGCGCCACCTGCTGGCCGAGGGTCACGTCGTCGGCGCGGTACACCTCGCCCATCCCGCCTTTGCCCAGCCGCGCGATCACCCGGTACCGCCCCGCGACCATCTCGCCCGGCGCGAAGCGACCCCCGTCAAGACTGCTCGACGTCAGCACCCCCGCGTTCGACGAGCCTGGCGACGCACCCCCCGACGTGCCTTGACCCGTGCCCGGGGCCTCGAGTCGCGGCGCCACCGGGGTGCCCGGCACCCGGCGCGGCGGAGGCGCTTCCGCTGTCACCCCGCTCATCGTCACATCCGCGGCTGTCGCCCCCGGTACCAATCGGGACCCGCACGCGGCGCAGAACGACGCCGAGGCGTCCGCCACCTTGCGGCATGTCGGGCACAGCGCCATCGCGGGCAGTGTACGAAGCGGCGCGCCCATCCACCAAACACCCGGCTACCCTCCGCCACCGCGTTTCTTCGCGGCTCAGTGCTTCCCTCTCGAGCCCCTCGCCCGATGTCTTCCCCATGACCAAGTTCGCCGTCGTCATGATCGCCTACGCCGCCGCCCTCCTCGGTATCGGCGTTCTGACCTATCTCGCCGCGCCGCCCGCCGCCAACGCCCTCACGGCGCTGATCGTCCCCGCCGTCGGCGCGGTCCTGGCCGTCGTGTGTGTTGTGCTGGCGGTGCAGATCCAGACCAAGCGCACGCTCGGGATGATCGGCATCCATGTGGGGCTGGTGGTGCCGCTGATCCTTGCCGCCGGCGCTTTCGCTCGGCTTCCCGGTTCGCTGGCGAAGAACACGGCGTACTACAGCGATCGGTCCATCACTCTGCCCGCGGAGAACGGCCCGCAGGTGACGCTCAGTTCCTCGAAGGACTACGCCACCGGCTACCAGGCCGTGGGCATCGGGTCGATCGGCGTGCTCAGCGTGTTCGCGTTTGTCGCGATCCTGTTGCTCCGCCCCAAGCCACCGGCGAAGACTCCCGCCCCGGTCGAGCCGCCCGTTCCCCAGCCGTCGCTCAAGGCTGCGGCGTCGCCGGGCGGCGCCGGCACACCCGCAGCGTAGCGATCGGCGGCACGGGAGCGGTTCATCGTGCACGCCCCTTTCACGCCTCGGGCGCGAAGCCCAGGTGCTCGTCCAGCCAGTCATCGTGCAGCAGCAACTGCCGGCGTTGACGCCGCGCCGCCCGTTCCGCGCGCCGCTGCGCCGCCC
>CAZDYM010000434.1:0-1966 GCA_964509325.1 uncultured Phycisphaeraceae bacterium | reverse complement strand
CGATTCGTCCTGCATGAAGTCCCGCTCGAACTGGTGCAGGTACGCCACCATCTGGTCGTCGCTGTAGACCTTCCGCCCCAGGTGGTCGGTCATCTCGTGCAGGTTCCCGCGCATCCGCACGATCCGCTGCCACTCCATCATCTCCAGGGTGTTGAAGGCGTTGAGCTCGCCCGACCACACGCGGTGGATCGCCGCCCCGGCGCTGTAGTACTGCCCGTCGGTGAAGGCCAGGTCCTGCCCGACCAGGATCACCGGGTCGCACCCCAGGTGCCGCCCGAACGCGTACGCCAGGTGCGCCACCGTCGCCCCGGGCCGGATCGGCGCGTGCGCGCCCGCCAGCCCCAGCTCCGGCGCCGAGCCCAGCACCTCTTCGAGAAAGTCGTCGGCGGCGAGCCGCTTCTCGCCCGGGAACGCGTCGAGAATCGCGGCGTTGGCCTTCGGCTCGGCGATCAGCGTCACCCCCTCCACGTCCGCCGCCGACAGCCCCTCGTAAAACCGCCGTGAGATCTCGTGGTAATCCAGCGCGCACACGAAGTGCGGCCTGATCCCCTCGCTCAGCAACTGCTTCAGCACCGTCTGCACCGCCACGATCACGCACCGCTCCCGCACCCACGCCTGCTTCAGCACCGCCATCGACCGCTTCAGGCTCGGGCCCGCCGAGACCACCAGCGCCGGGCGGCCCAGCGCCGCGCCCTGGAACCCCTCGATCCCCGGACGCCCCGCGTAGTGCTCCAGGTTCATCAGCGCGTTCCGCGCCGTCACGTCCGTCTGCACCATCGTCGTGACGACGTGCGTCCGCACCGTCCCCACCACCGACGAGAGCACCTCCCCGAACCGCGTCGCCCCCTCACCCAGCCGCGCCCGGCTCGGCGCGTGCTCCACGATCTGCACCCCGATCGCCAGCGGAGCCTCCCAGCCCTGCAACCCGAAAGTCAACGCCCCCTGGTTGTCGCACTCATGGAAGATCGCCGTCGTTCCCCGCCCCAGCCACCCGGAGTGGTCGATCCGCTCGAACACCGCCCGCAGCAGCCCCAGGTCCGGCTCGTAGCACGCCACCACCCCGATCTCGTGCAGCCGTTCGCTCAGCGCCCGCACGTGGTACCCGAGCCCGAAGCCCAGCACCGCCGCGCAGCCGGCGTTCCGCGCGTCCAGCGTCTCCGCCAGTTTCGCCGCTTCGTCGATGGGGCGCCGCTTGCTGCACAGCGCCCGCCCGTCCAGTTCCGCGCTCAGCGCCGGGCGACCGTCCAGCGCCTGCTCGGTCGGGAAGAACCGGACCCGCGCGCCGTCGTCCGAGGGCGCCTTCAGCAGCGCCTCGGCCAGCCGCGGGTTCCGCCGCGCCAGCGCCGAGATGTTCGCCGCGAACACCGCCGGGTCGACGGGCAACGCCGCGACGCCGACCCCCGAACACTGATTCGCCAGAACCGTGGTCATCGCCCGCGGATCCTCCGCGATGAGGAGGCGCCCGAAGGCCCTCCGATCCGCCGCTCGCCCCGCGCACCAACCGCGCCGCGGGCAAACGGCCCGATCTGTCTATCGGCCCCACGTTTCGGACCGCTGCAACCCTGCACCCCCCAAGGGCGAACAATGTCGAGCCCCCGCCCCCCCGGCCCCCGCCCCCGCACCATTTCCCCGGGCGCGCGCCGACCTTGCTCCGGCTCTCCCTCCCGCCGCGAACCTCCGACCGCCGTTCACCGTGCACGATCCCGTGGACATCCCCGCCCCTCCGCCCGGCCCCCCGTCCGCCCCTGCGTTCAGTCCCCCATCCGCCCTTCCGCCCGGCACCCTCGCCGCCGACGGAATCCACGGCCTGGTTCAGACCTACATCCTCGAAAGCCCCGTGCTGGGCGCCCTGGCCTGCCTGCTCGTCGGCATCCTCGTCGCGGAGGCTCTCCGGCGCGCCGGCAAGGGCCGGCCCGCACTCGTCGCGTTCGCGCTGGCTGTCGTCGCCGGCGCCGCGATCATCTTC
>CAZDYM010000433.1:0-1980 GCA_964509325.1 uncultured Phycisphaeraceae bacterium | reverse complement strand
GGACGGATGCTAGGTTCACCGCCGCGCAAAGTCGCGGGTTGCCCCCGCGTCTCACACCACCCGCACCGCCCCCGTCGGCTCGTCCGGGCGCCCGACCGTCACCCCGACCCCCGCGTGGTCGTGCACCTCAAGAGCCTTCTCCGGCGTGTTGCACTGCCTCGAAAGGTGCAGCAAAACTACGTGCTTCCGAGGCCCGATCGCCCGCACCGCCGCGGCACTCTGCTGGTTCGAGAGGTGCCCCGCCCCGCCCATGATCCGCTCTTTCAAAAACTCCGGGCGGTCCGACGCCCGCTGCATCACCGGGCAGTAGTTGCTCTCGATCGCCAGCACCCCCACGCCCTTGAACAGCTCCACCAGCCCCGCCGGCACATGACCCAGGTCCGTCGCGTAGCCCAGCGCGTCGCTGCCCGCGCCCCCGCACGCCGTCCCGTCAAACTCGAACCGGAACGCCGCCGCCCCGAGATCATCGTGCGACAACAGCACGGGCCGCACCGTCGTCCCGCACCGCAGCCGGAAATCGCCCACGAACACCTCGCTCCGGTGCACCAGCAGCCCCGAACGCATCCCCCGGTTCACGTGCCGCCTGTGAACGTGCAGCGTCACATGCCGCGGCAGCGCGTTCGGGCGGCTCCACCCCGCGTGGCAATGATCGTGGTCCAGGTGCGTGAACAGCACGTCGTCCACCTGCAGCAGCGACAGCCCCAGCGTCCCCAGCAGCCGGTCGGTCCGCCGTGGCGAAAGCCCCGCGTCGATCAGCGTCACCCGCCGAAGCGATCCCTCCCCGTGGATCAGCGCCGAGCAGTTCCCCGACGAACTCGATGCCAGCACCACGAGATGGCGCGGCACGGCGTTCGGGGCGGGCGATCCCGCCTCCACACGCACAGGTGGTCCCGGTGCATCAAACAAAGACCGCGTGATGACGCCGGAAGCAACAGGCACGCAAGCAGGGTAGCGGGCGGCGGCGAAAATGGTCGAGTCGCGAGGTGGCCAACGGACCAGGTGGCCACGTGGCGGCGGATCCAGGCTTCACGCCGCGCCTCGGCGCCTCCGTGCCTCCCTGCCTCCGTGCGTGCGTGCCCTCCGCTTCTCACGGCTCCACGAGCACCCGCAGCGTCTCCGGCGCCGCCGCCGCCCGCATCGCCTCCACCCCCTGCTCCAGCCGGAAACGCCGCGCGATCAGGCTCACCACGTCCACCTGCTCCCGCCCGATCAGCGCCAGCGCCTCGCCGATGCTCCCGCCCCGGCTGCCCATCAACTCGATCTCCCCCGCCACCACCGGGCCGATGTCCACGGCCTCGGTCGGCACCGCCTTCACCAGCACCTTCCCCCGCGGACGCACCATCCGCAGCGCCGCCCCGAGACCCTCGCGCGTGCCCGTGCAGTCGATCACGACGTCCTGATCGGCCCGCATCCCGGCGTCCCCGGCACGCCGGTGCTTGATCCCCCATTTTGCGCACAACTCCAGCTTCGATTCGTGCCGCCCCAGCACCCGCACCGACGCGTTCAGCCGCGCCAGCACCTGCGCCGTCAGCAGCCCGACGGGCCCATCGCCCAGCACCGTGATGAAGGGCCGACCCTCGACGCGCAACTGCGTCGCCGTGTGCACCGCCGCCGCCACGCTCGCCGCGAACACCGCCCGGTCGTCGTCCACGTGATCCGGCACCAGGTGCAGGTTGGACAGCGGCACGCACACCAGGTCCGCCAGCCCGCCGTCCCGATCGCACCCCAGCCGCACCCGCGCCCGGCAGTGGGGGGCCAGCCCCCGCTGGCACATGTCGCACTTCCCGCACGCGATGTCGGGGTTCACCGCCACCAGTTTGCCGTTGAGCCGCCGAGGCTCCCACCCCATCGTCGCGCCGGTCAGCGCCGGGTTGATCTTCTCGACCGTCCCCACGAACTGCGCGCCGAGCGTGACCCCGCCCGCGCCCCCGCCCGCGCCCCCGCCCCCGCCGGGGGCCGACCCGCGGGCCTGCTCCAGAT
>CAZDYM010000432.1:0-1982 GCA_964509325.1 uncultured Phycisphaeraceae bacterium | reverse complement strand
GGGCTCGCCGGGGGGCCGCGGCCGCCGGTCGCCGGCGCTCAGCGCCCGCACCGCCTCCAGCACGACATCCGCGTGACCCGCCACGTCCTTCACGTCCCAGCGTGCGGCGATCCTGCCCGCCCCGTCGATCAGGAACGTGGTCCGCACGATGCCCATGAACTTCTTCCCGTACATGGACTTCTCGACCAGCACGCCGTAAGCCTCGCTCACCTCGGTCGACTCGTCGGCGAGAAGGGGGATGCCGATGGCGTGCTTCGCGGCGAACCTGGCCTTGGACTTCTGGTCCAGCCGGCTGATGCCCACCACGGCACAGCCGAGTTCTTCAAACCGCGGGAACCGCCGCGTGAAGTCGCACGCCTGGGCGGTGCAGTCCTCGGTGTCGTCCTTCGGGTAAAAGTAGACGACCACCGGCGATCCCTTGAAATCACGCAGGCGCACGGCGGCGCCGGACTGATCCGGGAGTGAGAAGTCGGGGGCCTTGACGCCGGGTTTCAGAGCGTTGGGTGCGGTGGGCATGGCGTGGAACGCGAGAAGCGAATCGTGAGAACCGAAGCCTGGAGCAAGTCACGCAGATCCTGGCGAGCGCCCTCGTGCACGATCGTATGGATGGACGCCGGCCTGCACGCCGCCGCTCCGTCGCATGATCACTCGGTCACTCGGTCACTCGACCCCAGTTGCTTCGCCTTACCCCCGTGCGCCGGATGCACCAAAGCGAAAAACGCCCGCGCCGCGTCGTCAAACGCGGCCCGGGCGCTGTGGAAGGATCCGCTCACACCGTCACTCGCTCAGCGCTTCCGCCGGAACAACGCCAGCGGGGTCAGCGCCAGCGCCCCCGCCGCCCCGGGGGCGGGAACGGCGGTGATCTCGATCACCGCGTCGTTGTAGTCATAGTCCGCGGACTTTCCGATCCGGTCTTCCCAGAACAACAGGAAGGTCGGCTGGGTCACGCCCGCGCCGGTCACTCGGTAGGTCGTCATCTGGTCGTACGACGTGCTGTCCGAAGCGACGTTATCGCTCTGGCGGCTGGTCCAGATGGTGTTCTTGGTCGTGTCGTGCAGGGCCCAGCGGAAACTCGACGAGAGGTTCACCTGCACGGGCACGTCGAAGGTGCCGGTCGAGCCCAGCGACTGGTACACCGGCTCACCCTGCGTGTCGTCGAACCAGCCGAAGGTGTGATTGTCGCCGGCGTACTTGGCGCGGGCGATCACGGTCGCCGGCCCGGTGGCGGCGCCGATCGCCCAGCGCTGATCATCCGTCGGCGTAGTGTCGTTCGTGACGACGGTGAGCACCCCGCCGAGCCCCGAGTCGTTGACCCGCGTGAACGTCAGCACGCCGTTCGAGAACGCCGGGTTGGGGCCCTCAAGGGCGAGGAACCCGCCGCCGTACACGTTGTTCAGGATCTGCTGGTGATTCAGCTCCGAGCCCGGCGCCGGCTTCACGGTGGTGAACGCGCCGGAAGCGGAAGCGGCGAACGCGAGCAGGGCCGAGGCGGTGAACAGACCGGTCTTCATGCTGGACTCCTTTGCGACGCCGGTTGTGCGTGTCGGCGTCCCTCCAACATGCCTTCCGCTCCGCCCGAAGCCACGGTTTTCAACTGTGTCGGGGTTCCCGAGGTTGGGCGTGCGCGGCGTGCGCGGGCGGTGACGCTTCCGGCCCGACTTCTCGGACCGCGCGAAGCCGCCCAGCCCAAGGCTCGGCTTCTCGGACACTCCGAGCGCCGGGCCGCCGGCGCCCCGTACGGCACGTTCGCGCTCGGGGTGCCTTCGGTGCAGCCGATGCCGGGCCGAGCAGGAAGCCGCGGACTCGGCGCAAAAACAACACGACCTTGCTCCGGGCAGCAAGGTCGTGGCGCGTGGCGGGCTGATTCAGCGGGTGCGGACCCCGCGCCGGCGCCGGGAAGCGCCGAGCAGCGCCAGACCGGCGAGCGCCGCCGCGCCGGGCGCGGGCACCACAATGGCTTGGAAGGTGACGGTGGGGTTGGA
>CAZDYM010000431.1:0-1985 GCA_964509325.1 uncultured Phycisphaeraceae bacterium | reverse complement strand
GCAGCGCCGCCAGCACCACCGCGCCCAGCAGGCACTGGCGCCGGTACCGCGCGAGCATCCGTGCTTCGAGAATCCCCGTCCAACTCAGCACCATCAGCACGATGGGCAACTGGAACGCCACGGCGAACGCCAACCCCAGCAGGAACACCAAGTCGACGTACTCGCTGAGGCGGTACTCCTGCGAGATGCCCGCCCCGCTGTGCAGGTTGAGCGCCATCACCCGCGCCCCGGGGCCCTCGCCGATCATGATCCGCAACTGATCGAGCGACTGGTTGATCCACATCTCGCCCGGCCTGGGCGCCACCGGATCGCCCCGCAGCACCGGCGCCTGCGGGAACACCGTCCCCGCCGGGGGCTCGACGGTGGTGATCGTCGGCGTCACCAGCCCCGCGCCGAACTCGATCAGGAACACCAGACTCAGCGGCAGCAGCACCCAGTACAGAAACGCCAGGCCCACCGTCGTCAGAATCGCCGACAGCGGCATCAGGAAGTAGATGAACCGCCGCTCCTTCGCGTACAGCCCCGGCGCCACGAAAAGCCACAACTGGTACAAGACCCACGGCAGCCCCAGCACCAGCGTCACCACCGCCGCCACCTTCATGTACGACGTGAACCCCTCCGTCGGGCTGGTGGCGATCAGGTGCGACGCTTCCCCCGCCCGCGTCAGCGCGTCCAGCAGCGGGGCCGTCATCCACTCCAGCAGCGTGGAGCCGAAGATCAGGCAGACGACGAACACCGGCAGCGGGCCGATCAACGCCCAGAACACCCGGGTGCGGAGTTCGTCGAGATGGTCGCCGAACGACATCATCCGGGACTCGTGGAGCCCCGCGTCGCCGCTGTCTTGTGGTCGCCAGAGCGCCATCTGTTCGGAAAGTGTACGGAAACCGTGCTCCTGCGAGGGCCGGAAACGCCCGGAATGACCTTCCAAGCGTCACCAGCCGCGCACCGACCCCGGGTGACGCGAACCATACCCGGTTTCACCACCGGGGCGCGCGACGGACACCGCCCGGCCGCGCGTCCCAATGAAGCGGCATGACCTTCAGGTTTCCCAGCCAACCGCACCAGCACCAGCCCGCCGCCCGCGGGCCCGACCACGCCTCGCTGCACCCCGGGCACTCGCCCGAGATGCACGAGTTGTGGGCGACGCATCGTCGTTGGGTGGCGGCCATCCTGCTGGCGCACATGCCGCGCGAGGCCGACCTCGAAGACCTGCTTCAAGAGGTCGCCGTCCGCCTGGTCCGCGGCGCCGCCGATCTCAAGGACCCCGCCTCGGTCCGCCCCTGGCTCCGCGCGGTGGCGATCAACCTCGCGCGCACGGCGGGGCGGAAAAAGCGCGTCCGCCAGCGCCTCATGCCCGACTACGCCGCCCAGGCCCGGACCGTCTCGGAAGAGTCCGCCGGCGCCGCCGACCCCCGCGCCGGGCACGAAGTGCTGGAGGACGGCCGGCGGGCCATGACCTTGGCGCGGTCGCTCCCGGAGGAATACCGCGAGCCGCTGCTTCTTCGGGCCGTGAGGGGCCTGAGTTACCGCCAGATCGCCGACATCCTCTCGCTGCCCATCACCACCGTCGAGACCCGCCTGACGCGGGCCCGGCGCATGCTCCGGGACGAGATGGAGAAGGCCCACGCGCCGCGCGGCGCCGGCGTTGAAGGGACGGGAGAGATCAAGCCATGACGAACAGCACCCCGCATCCTGACCGATACGACCCCAGCCGCGAGGACATCCTCGTCGGGCGCGTGGTCGATTCCGAGGCCGGCCCCGCCGACTGGGCCGAACTCGAACTGATCGCCAAGACCGACCCGGCGCTGTGGCAGCGTCTGGCCCAGGCGCAGCGGGCCCACGCCCGGCTCGAGCGCGCCGTGGAGGACGAGATCGCCGTCGCCGAGCTCGTCGAACTCCCCCCGCCCGTGAGCGTCATCGCGAGTTTCCGCTCGCGCTGGCAGTCCTGGGGCGGCTGGGCCGTCGCCGCGGCGCTGGCGCTGGTC
>CAZDYM010000430.1:0-1995 GCA_964509325.1 uncultured Phycisphaeraceae bacterium | reverse complement strand
CGACCCCCGTTGTGGCTCGCGGGGGCGTGCGCGGCGGTGGCGGGGCTGTCCGCCCTTTCGCTGTGGTGGCAGGACCGCGCGGAGCGCCTGACCCCGGCGGGCGTGGTCGTCGCGGACCGCGTGGTCGGGCGGAAGGGCCCGGACGAACTGGGCTACCAGCCGAGTTTCACCGAGCCGCTGCGCGCCGGCTTCGAGGTGCACGTCCTGGAACGCCGCGGCGACTGGCTCAGCGTCCGTCTCGGCGACGGGCGGGTCACGTGGGTTCCCGCGTCGGGCGTCGAGACGCTGTAACCATCCGCGGACCGGCGGGCGGGTCGGGGTTGCGGCGCCACCGGGCATCTCTGATCGCGTGGAAGCCCAAGCGCCGATGAACACGGTCCGCGTGGCGTTCCCGGGCCCGGCTCGGCGGCGCGGCGCGGTCGCGTCTTTCCCCGCTCTTTCAAGGCCCCGGACCCGGAGGGCGACCATGCCCGGAGTTGTGCGCCACGCCGGCGCTGTTTGCGTTCTCGCCGCCGCGCTGCTCGCGCACGTTGTGTTCGCGCCGGGGGTTGAGGGCGCGGCGGGTGATCCCGGCTTGGCGTTGGCGCGGGCCGGGCGCCGGGCGGAGTTTCCGCGCTCGTGGTTCACCTACGGCGAGGACGACCGCAAGTGGGCCGAGCTGCGGAAACTGCAGGGCAAGCCCGCGCCCACGCTCCGCACCGGCGCGTGGGTGGGCCCGCGCCGGGACATGAGCGGGCTGCGCGGGAAGATCGTGGTCATCGACTTCTGGGCCACCTGGTGCGGGCCCTGCAAGGCCGCGATCCCCAAGACCAACCAGATCGCGGACGCCTACCGGTCACGCGGCGTCGAGGTCATCGGCATCTGCTGCACCGAGGGGTCCGAGACGATGGCGTCGGTGGCGCGGTCCCACGGGATGAAGTACCCCACCGGCGCGGACCTGCGCTCGCTGTCCTCGCACGCGCACGGCGTGCGGTGGTGGCCGTTCTACGTGCTGGTGGACCGCGAGGGGGTGGTGCGCGCCGCGGGCCTGCGGCCGGACCGGGTGCGGGACGCCGTCGAGGCGCTGCTCGTCGAGCAGCCGTGAGGTCACTCCGACGACCAGTCGGTCTCCTTGCCTTCGAGGTATCGGCCCGTGAGGCCCTGGGTCTGCAGCACCATGGCGTAGGGGTTCACGGGCTGGCGCATGACGCCCTTGAGGTGCGGCTCGACCAGTCCGCGGACCTGCGCCTGCTGCTCGGCGATGGGGAGGGTCGCGTCGATGACGCTGAGGCCGAACTCGGGGATCATGCCCTCGTACTGGTTCAGGATGCGTCCCTGGAACAGCTCGAAGCTCTTGTACGGGTCTTCGCTCAGGGCCAGGTCCATGCCGGCCTCGTAGTACTTCAGTTCGGGTCGCCCGGTGAGGATGCGGCGCAGGGCCTCGGCGAGGGGGACGCGGAAGTAGAACGCCACGGTGGGCTTGGGGGCGAACCGGTAGACGCGGCGGACGTACTCCGGGTCGACGCCGCGGGCGACGTCGCGCGCGAAGGCGGTGTAGATGTACCGGTCCGCCAGCACGACGGCGCCGGCCCGCAGCGGCGCGAGGATGGCGCGCTCGAAGCGGTCGGCGAAGTCGGCCGCGTGGATCAGGCAGAACGTCTGGGGGCTCAGCAGCCGCTTCATCTTCCCGAGGCTGGTGGTCTCGCGCACCAGCGGCGAGGAGTTCCACTCCGAGAAGCTCACGCAGTAGCCCTGGGCGATCAGCCACTTCTTCAACAGGTCGAGCTGCGTCGACTTCCCCGAGCCGTCGATCCCCTCGACGATGAAGAGTTTGCCCGGGAGCGGGCCCTGGTCGGCGTATTGCTGAAAATCCGGCATGGGTGTGGAGTCCGCACGAGAGATCAGGCCGGGACGCCCGGGCCAGAACGGAACAGTAGCAGGCTCAGACGGGCTTCCTGGCGCGGTGCCGGCGCTTGCGCGGCGCGGGCTCTCCCGCCGAGGCCCCCGCGCCGCCCG
>CAZDYM010000429.1:0-1998 GCA_964509325.1 uncultured Phycisphaeraceae bacterium | reverse complement strand
GCCCCGACCGCGCCCGCCCCGCCCGCCCCGGCCGCCGCATCGCTGACCGACCTCGCGCCGCGCCGGAACACCGTTTCTCGTCTGGAATCGCTCCGTCCGGGCGAGCCGTTGCCCCGCTCGCTGCCCACTCCCGCCGGCGTCCGATTCGTTTCGATCATGCTCATCGAAGACGAGCCGTTCGCCGAAGACCCCGAAAGCAGCGCCGTTCCCGAGCCCTCCGACCTGGACGACGACCACCCCGGTGCGTACTGGTCCAACGCCGGTTTCACGTCGCTCCGGGCCGTCGCCGGGGCCCTGGGGATCGAACCGCGTGCCGCCTGGGTGGAGAGCGCCAGCGGCGAACTGCTGTTTGAAATCCCGGGCGCGAGCGCCGAACCCGGCGCGTCGCGCCTTGTCAGCGTCTCACCCGACCCGGTGCCCGCCGATCTCACCGGCGACGCCCGCGCCGACCTGAAGGACCTCGCGATGTTCCTCGAATGGCTCGGCGAACAGGACGCGTGGGCCGACCTCGACGAGAACGGCCGGACCGACAGCGCGGACCTGGTCCGCTATCTCTCGATGTGGTCGATCAGCGGCTGAGCCGGACGCGCCCGCCGCGCGTCTCGCCCCGCGTCAGTCCGCCAGCGCCGTGTTGATGGCGGTGTAGCACTCGTCCGCCGTCCCCTGCAGACCCGTCAGCCCGTTGGCCTTGGCGTCGTTGATGTCGTCGGTCAGGTTCATGGCGGCGTTGCGCTTGTTCAGTTCACGCACGCCCTTGAGCGCCAGAGATTCCAGCGAGCGGTTGCCGGCGGTGTGGGTCTTCTCGATGTTGCGGCGCGCGGTGGTGGCGGTGCGGTCGATCACCGTCTGACGCGACTGGCGCGACTGGAGCTGATTGATCCGCGCCACCGCCGTCTCGCCGAAGTTGATGATCTTCGCGCGGCTGCGGCTGAACGAGGTGTTCAGGCTATCGATGGCGCGCTGGGCGACCTCCTCGTCCGTCAGACGGCGCCTCGCGTCCGCGCTGGGCTGGAAGGCCGTCAGCGCCGTTAGCACCGCCGCACCGATCAACGTCATCCGCTTCGCGTTCGTCATGGTTCGCTCCTGATTGATCCGTGCGTCCCGTCGGACCCCGATCACTCCGCGAGCATACGCCCGGAGCGCCGCCCCCGCCAGCACCGAACCGGGATCAGCGAAACAAAAAAAGGCGGGCCGGACCCTCAGGCCCGGCCCGCGGCGATTGCTCGGTCCATCAATCGTTCGTCGATCGGGCTCGCTGAGGCGCCTTGCCTCGCCACACATGGCCCGAACGACCCGGCGCTTACTCCTTGACCTTGAACTCGGCGTCCACGACGTCGTCCTTCTTCTCGGAGCCCGGCGTGCCGCTGGGGGCGGCGCCGCCCGCGGCCTGCGACTTGCTGGCCTCGTAGACGGCCTTGCCGAGCTCCATCGAGGCGTTCTCGAGCTCCCTCAGAGCCCGCTCGATGGCGGTCTTGTCGTCGCCCTTGATCTTCTCCTCGACGCTCGAGATCGCGCTCTCGATCTTGCCCCGGGTCTCGGGGCTCACCTTCGCGCCGTGCTCTTCGAGCGCCTTGCGGGTCTGGTGGACGTAGCTCTCGGCCTTGTTGCGGGCGTCGATCAGCTCGCGCCGGGCCTTGTCGGTGGCCGCGTTGGCCTCGGCCTCGCGCTTCATCCTCTCGATCTCGGCCTTGTCCAGGCCGCCGGAGTTCTTGATCTCGATCTTCTGGCTCTTCCCGGTCGCCTTGTCGGTCGCCGAGACGTTCAGGATGCCGTTGGCGTCGAGCGCGAACTCCACCTCGATCTGCGGCATCCCGCGCGGGGCGGGGGCGATGCCGCTGAGGTCGAACCGGCCCAGCGATCGGTTGTCGCTGGCGAACTCGCGCTCGCCCTGCAGCACGTGGATGGTCACGCTGCTCTGGTTGTCGCTGGCGGTCGAGAAGACCTCCTTCTTGCTGGTGGGGATGGTGGTGTTGCGGGGGATGAGCGGGGTCATCACGC
>CAZDYM010000428.1:0-2003 GCA_964509325.1 uncultured Phycisphaeraceae bacterium | reverse complement strand
CTTCTTCGTCGAGTACCCCGACCAGCCCATCGACCTTGAGCCGGCGACCCCGGGCCCGATCCGCGCCCTGGACTGCCCCAACAACTTCGACCCCGAGAACACCCGCGGCTGCCCGCCGCGGGCCGCCACGGCGGCCGTTGCGCCGACCGCCAACCCCGAGGTCCGTCTCCGCGCCGCCGCCGCGCTCGCGGTGGTGGACATCCAGAAACTCGCCAAGGACGTCGGTCTGCCCAGGCCGTACCTCGCGCGCCCGCGGCCGGACCTTGCCAAGTCCCCGCCGCTGCGCCAGGACCTCGTCGGCTTCGCGGTCCCGGGCTTCGCCGACGCGTACTTCAACAACGCGATGGTGCGGCGGATCTCTTCGTGGATCGACCGCAACGCGGAGATCATCACCTTCAACCGCTCCACCGGCGGCCTGAACCGGAGGAACGCGTCGTGAGCACAGCAAACCTCAAGCGCCGAGAGCCGGGCGTCGGGGACGGGTCAACCTCTCCCGTTTCCAGGGCGTCGCGCGCGATCTCGGAACACCCGCTCGCTCGCGCTCGGGGTTTGTTTGCCCGCGCGCTGGTTCCGCTCGCGCCCGGCTTCACCCTGATCGAAGTGCTCATCGCGGTGGTCATCATCGGTCTGGGCATGATCGGTCTGTCGGCGTTGTTCGCCGGGGCGGCCCGTCAGCAGCAGATCGTCTCGCAGTCGGCCCGCTCCACCACCGCCGCGCGGAACGCGGAGGCCAAGATCCTCAACCTGTTCTCCGGCTTCCGCGACGTGACCGACCTGGCCAACTGCCGGCACGCGGGCAACCCCGCGCTGGTGGACCCCGACGACCGTCTGACGTTCGAGTGGCAGCCGGTCTTCGCGTCCGACCGGGACGAGGACGCCGACGCGCTCACCGTGTTCAACCGCCCGCGCAGCCCGAACCCCGCCTTGGCCTGCACCGCCACCTACTTTGAGAAGCCGGTGCCGGAGTTCGTCCCGCTGGACATCTCCGCCCGCTTCGGCTCGGAGCTCTCCCCCTCGATCGATGTCGACGGCTTCTCGAACTTCGCTCAGGCCAACCTGGTCCCCGGGCTGAACCCCGTGTTCCCGGTCCGCTCCGTGGTCGCCGACACTTTGGAGATCGACGTCTACATCGCCGGCACCGCCGCGGTCGGAGCGTCGGACCCGGACTTCCCCGCCACGCCCGACGGGCGCCTCATCCGCTACACCTACGCGTACGACCCGTCCGACCCCGCCTCGCCCTCCGCCGGCGAGGGCCCGTGCAACCCCGACTTCATCCGCTTGCGCCCGAAGGGCGACCTGCACCCTCGGTTCGCCGCCCAAGGATGGTCCGTCGCCGACTGGAAGACCCAGGATTTCATCGGCGTCCAGGCGTTCAAGTGCCCCGTCGAGCGCTCCGGCGACGACCCGCTGCTGGCCCGCATCGAGAACATGAAGATCTTCGGCGTCCTGGAATCACCCACCGGCGGCACGCCCGCGAACCCGTCGCCCCGCACCGGGCGGTACATCCAGAAGATCGTCGTCCGTTCCTGCACGCACCGCTCGCTCACCCTGCTCACCCGCGCCGAGCGCGTGCTCTCCGAGACCTCGCCCGACGGCACGTCGCGCGATGTCGCCGCCGTCAGCGTCATGATGCGCGCCACCCCCGGCAACGACAACGGCGCGCTGGTGTGCGTGTTTAACTACGGGGTGCAGGGCTCCACCGAGGGCGCGCGGTTCATCCCGCTGGAGCGCCCCGGTGACCCCGACCACCTCCGCCCGGTGCGCGCCGCGCGGGTGCAGCTGGTGTACAACAACGAGACGCAGTCGTACTGGTTCTTCGCGCAGCGCGCCCCGGGCGACGTGACGCAGGACGAGTCGTTCCTCGCGCGCTCCGGCCAGACGGTGCTGTTCGCGGGCGATTTCTCGAACGGCCACGCCGGCGCCGACGCGGCGGTCCGGGTCGTCCGGGTCGTCACGCTCGACCGCTCCCGCGGCTTCTGGTGCGAACTGGACCGCGCCCCCCG
>CAZDYM010000427.1:0-2011 GCA_964509325.1 uncultured Phycisphaeraceae bacterium | reverse complement strand
CGATCGCGATCGAGCCGGGGATGAAGTAGTACGCGACCATGAAGACGGCGGTGATAAGGAACGACAGCAGGCATGCCTCCAGCCCCGCCGCCAGATTGTCCGCGCCCAGGTCCGGCGCGTGCACGTCCTTGCTGATGGGCTTGCTGGAGAGTTTGGCCTGCAAGGACCCCGCCGACATTGTTTTGATGAGGTACGCCAGTTCCTCCTCGGAGAAGGTGCCCTCGATGATGCCGCTGTTCGAGATGCGGCTGTTGATGTTCGGCGCCGAGATGACCTCGTCGTCGAGCACGATCGCCATCGGCTGGCCGGTGTGCGCCTGCGTCAGGTCGCCCATCAACTGGGCCCCGCGTTCGTCCATCCGGAACGCCACCGCCGGGCGCCCCAGCCCGTCCTGGCCCCGGCTGGCGCTGGCGAGCCGCCAGTTGCCCTCGGCCTTGGTGATTCGGTAGCCCGGCTCGTCGCGCAGCAGCATGTAGAACTTGCCGTCGCGCTCCTCCACCACGTAGCCGCGGTCGGCGAAGTAGGCCGCAGGGTTGGCCGCGAGCGCCTCGTACTGCTCCAGCGAGTCGTACCAGTTCTCGAGCTTGTTGATGGGACGCCAGACGGTGTTGCTGCTCTCGACGCCGTCCGGGCCGCGCTCCCTCAGTTCCTGTCGGAGCCGGGGCTCGTCGGCGTTGATGCCCGGGCGAACGGCGATGCGGAACTCCAGCACGCCCGCGCCCTGCAGCAGCCGCTCCAGGTCGGCCGGGTCGTCGAAGCCCTTGCGCTCCTTTTTGTACGCCGCGTGGGCCGCCACGATGCCGTCGATCAGCGCCTCGGAGCCGGGCACGGGCTTGACGCGCTCGCGGATGGCCTGGACCGCCCGCTCGCGCGGGCTCGGGATCTTGACAACCTCATCGGAGCCCCCGCCGCGCCGCACGCTCGAGCCCTGGATCGACAGTTCGAGCGCCTCGCGGAGGTCGTCGGGCTGCACGCTGGCGGTGATGGCGGCGCTCTTGGCCTTGTCCATCGCCTCGCTGGCCTCGCCCGCCGCGTCGATCAACTGATCGATCTTGGCCTGCTCAGCGCCCGCCGCCTGGGCCTCGGCCAGCGCCGCCGTCGCCTGGTCGAGCCTCTGAGCCGCCTCGATGATGGGGGTGATCAGGGCCTTGCGTTCCGGGGTATCGCTCAGCGCGTTCAGCGCCGCGACCCGCTCGTCGCCCTTGAGCCGCAGGGCCCTCTCCAGCCCGTCGGGGTCCACGTCGAGGTCGCGCAGTTTGTTCAGCGCCGCGTCGTACTCGGCCCGCAGTTTCTTCACCCGCTCGTTGGGCAAGGGCATGGTGATCTCGAGCCGGTCACGCCCCTGCTTCACGAAGCTCATCTCGAACAGGCCGTCGGGGTTGACGCGTTCCTTGATGATCTCGATGGTGCGGTCGACGACGTCCGGCGGGTCCCCCGGCTTGATGTCGAGCGTGTAGACAAGGTTCACGCCGCCCGCCAGGTCCTTGCCCAGCCGCAGGTTCTGGTCCGGCGGGTAGATCGCCAGGGCACACGCCACCAGCACGACAATGCTCAGAATGATGTAACGACGGATATGGGGCATAGCGAGGGGGCGCGGGAATGGGGAGTCGGGAATGGGGAGTCGGGGTCCGGGGAACAGCGGAGGCGTGGGGCCGCCACACCGCGCGAACGAGATCTCACGCCGCGGCGGCGACCTCGTTCGTGTGGGCCTTCTTCAGCACCCCTTGGATGGCCGCCTTGCTGAAGGTGATCTTGGTGTTGGTGGCCTCATCAACGCGGAGCACCACCTCGTCGTCCCGCATCTCGACCACCGTGCCGATGATCCCGCCGGCGGTCTGCACCCGGTCGCTGCGACCGATCGCCGACAGCATCGCGGCCCGCTTCTTGCGCTCCTTGCTCTGCGCCCACCACGAGAAACCGATCATGAACAGCAGCACCAGGAAGAAGGGCCAGAGCATCCCGAATCCGCTTCCCATGCCCGGCGGGGGGCCGCCCGCCGGCGTCCCCGTCG
>CAZDYM010000426.1:0-2028 GCA_964509325.1 uncultured Phycisphaeraceae bacterium | reverse complement strand
GGGGGGGGGGTGGGCCGGCGGGCGGGGAGCGGGGCGCGGGCGCGGGGGGTGGGGCGGGTCGGCGTGCCGATGGTGGTGGCGTGCGTGCTGCTGGTGGGGGGCGGCGGGTCCGACGGCGGCGGCGAGGGCGGCGCGAAGGCGTTGAAACAGGTGAGGGTTCTGGGAGAGACGGGGCGTGCGCCGGGCCAGTTTGTCAAGCCGCGGGCGATTGATACGGACGGGGAACGGCTGTTTGTGATCGACATGACGGGGCGATGCCAGGTGCTGACGCTGGAGGGGCGGCCCGTCTCGTGGTGGATGATGCCGTCGATTGATCGGGGCAAGCCGACGGGGGTGGCGCGCGGGCGTGGGGGGTCGGGCGGGCCGGCGTTGCTGGTGGCGGACTCGCACGAGAGCCGGGTGGCGGGGTACGGGATTGACGGCGTGCGGCGGGGTGCGATCGAGAACCCGATGGCGTGGCAGTGGGGGGGCTATGGGGAGGGGGCGGGGCGGTTCGTGTTCCCGGCGGACGTGGAGGTGGTGGGTTCTCGCGTGTATGTCAGTGAGTACGGCGGGAACGACCGGGTGAGCGTGTTTGATCGCGGGGGGGCGTTCGCGTTCTCGTTCGGTTCGGAGGGGGATTCAGCGTCGGCGCGGGGCGTGCAGTTCCGTCGGCCGCAGGCGCTGCTGTGGCATGAGGCGAGCGCGACGCTGGTGGTGGCGGATGCGTGCAACCACCGGCTGGGGTTGTTTGACGCGGGCGGGGGGTTGAAGGGGTGGATCGGTCGCGCGGGCGGGTTGCCGGGCGTCGGGCTCGGGGAGTTCAACTATCCGTTCGGTCTGGCGGCGTTGAGCGATGGAACGGTTTTGGTGAGCGAGCAGGGCAACGCGCGGGTGCAGCGGGTGGATGTTTCGCGCGGGGTGGGTGTGGCGGTGTACGGTCGGCGCGGGGCGGGTGAGGGGGAGTTTGATACGCCGTGGGGGCTGTGCGTGGTGGGGGATCGGGTGTTTGTGTGCGACGCGGGGAAGCACCGGGTGGTGTCGTTTGTGGTTGGGGAGGTGGGGGAGGTGGGGGGGCTCGCGGCGGGCGGGGGTGAGGCGGGGGAATCGGGTGATTCGGGTGGATGGCGGGGTCCGCCGCGTGACGGTGGTGGTTCTGTTTCGGTGGCGGGGGGTGACGCGCCGTGATTGTGGGGCCGATCCAGTTTGATCGACCGTTGTGGCTGGTGCTGGCGCCGGCGTGCTGGGTGGTGGTGTGGTTGATTTCGCGTCGGAGTTTGTCGGGGCTGGGTCGGGTGACTCGGGCGGCGGCGGTGGTGATCCGGTGCGTGGTGCTCGGGCTGTTCGCGGCGGCGCTGGCGGAGCCGAACGTGCGGCGCGTGGGCAAGGGCGTGACGGTGATCGCGGTGCTGGACAAGAGCCAGTCGATGCCGCGGGGATCGGCGGAGAGGTTGCGGGCGTACCTGGAGCGTGCGGTGGAAGGGGCGGAGCCCGAGGATCGGCTGGGTGTGGTGACGGCGGCGGAGCAGGGTCGGGCGCAGGAGTTGCCTTCGTCGCAGGTGTCACCGGAGGTGCTGGTGCGGGACCGGCTGACGCGCGGCGATGACTGGGATGTCGGGCCGCGGGAGGCGACGAATCTGGGCGAGGCGGTGCGGCTGGCGATGGCGCTGAAGCCGGAGGACACGGCGGCGCGGATCCTGGTGTTCTCGGATGGGAATGAGAACGTCGGGAGTCTGCTGTCGGGCGCGGAGGCGGCGCAGGCGGCGGGGGTGCCGATTGACGTGCTGGCGGCGCGGTACGACATCAAGGGCGAGGTGGTGGTGGATCAGATCGTGGCGCCGGCGACGGCGCGGAAGGGTCAGACGGTTGACGTGCGGCTGCTGCTGACGTCGGCGCGGGCGACGAGGGGTCGGCTGGGCCTGCTCGTGAACGGTCGTCCGTATGACCTGAACGGGGCGGAGGCGGGGACGCTTCAGAGCGTGGAACTGGCGGAGGGGCCGAGCGTGCTGAAGGTGCCGGTGGAGATGCTGGCGGGTGGGCCGCAGCAGT
>CAZDYM010000425.1:0-2030 GCA_964509325.1 uncultured Phycisphaeraceae bacterium | reverse complement strand
GGTGCGAGGCTTCCCCCGCCTCCAGCAGGCGCTCGACCTCGCGGCGGAGTTGCGGGTCGTTCGCGCAGAGGTCGGCGAGCACCTCGTCGCGCCGCTCGGGCGGCACGCTCCGCGCCGCCGCGAAGGCCGATTCGACCTGTCGCATGCGGGCCGGGTCCATCAGACCGTGCCCCCGCCCACCCCCGCGGCCGAACCGCCCCCGGGCTTGCTCAACTCGGCGTGCATCCACGCCCGAGCGAAGGCCCACTCGCTCTTGACCTTGTGCTCGGTCATCCCCAGCGCGTCCGCGGTTTGCTCGATGGACAGCCCCGCGAAGTACCGCAGCATCACGATCTGCGCCTTGGTCTGGTCGTACCCCGCCAACTTTTCGAGCAGTTCATCGATGGCGATCATCGTGTCGTCCATGGGCTCGACGGAGAGAGCCGAATCGGCGAGCGGCTCGCGTGCGCGCCCCCCGCCGCGCTTCTGGCTGCCTCGGGCCCGGGCGCGATCGACCAGGATCCGTCGCATGGCCTGTGCGGCGGCGGAGAAGAAGTGCCCGCGGCTGTTCCACGCGACATCGCCGTCGCCGACCAGGCGCATGTACGCTTCGTGCACCAGCGCGGTCGGCTGGAGGGTGTTCCCCGCGCGCTCGTTTGAGAGATGCGCCGCGGCCATCTTTCGGAGTTCGTCGTACACCAGCGGGAGCAGGTCGTCGGTGGCGTTGCCGTGCCCGGCGCCGGCCTGCTGCAGCAGCCGGGTGACCATGTGCTGCTGTTCGGCGCTGCCCCGGAGGGGTTGCGAGTTGGGTTGATGCTCTGACAAGGCGGAAGCTCCGGGGCCGTGCCGATCTGCCTGAAGAAGCCCGCGGGCACATTGTGCCCCACGGTCGCGCGCGAAGCAAGGCCGGACGCCGCCGGCGTCGCGAATGGTCCTTTCTCGCGTCTGACTCGCCCGAGAATCAGCCCGCCGCTCGGACGCGGGCCACCCGCGGGCTCAGCCCCCGCGCTTCCACACCGCGACCTCGTCGTGCAGGTGCACCCCGAACTTCTCCTTCACGCGCTCGCGGACCCGACCCATCAGCTCGATCACGTCGCGGGCCTTGCAGCCCGGGCGAGTCACCAGGAAGTTGCCGTGAACCCGGCTCACCTCCGCGCCGCCTACCGACATCCCCTTGCACCCGGCCTGGTCGATGAGCATCCCCGCGGAAACCAGCCTGCCGTCGACCCAGGCGTTCTTGAAGCAGCAGCCGGCGGAGTTCTCCGCCATCGGCTGGCTGCTTTTCTTGTACGCCATGACTTCCTTCAGCCGCTCGCGCAGCGCGGGCTGCTGCGCCTCGGGCAGCTGCCTCAGCGCGAAGTACGCGCTCACCACGATGTTGTGCTCCAGCCCGGAGTGGCGGTACGCGAACCCGATCTCGTCGTGGGGGATGCTCAGTTCCTGCCCGGTCAGCGTGAAGACGCGCACGCGGTCGATCACGTCGCCGATCTCGCCGAACCTTCCCCCGGCGTTCATCACCACCGCGCCCCCGACGCTCGCGGGAATCCCCGCCAGGCCCTCCAGGCCCGCGATCCCGCGCCGCACCGCCTCGGTGATCAGTTGCGGGAGCTTGGCCCCGGCCTGGGCGGAGACGGTGGGCCTCTCCCCGGCTCCCCAGTCCACCTTGTCGAGGTGCTGCAGCGAGAGCACCACCCCGTCGATCCCGTCGTCGTCCACCAGCAGGTTGGCCCCGTCGCCCAGCACGCGGATGCGCTGGCCGGCGAAGGCCACCAGCAGGTCGCGCAGTTCTTCCTCGTTCCGCGGGCGGGCCAGCACGTCGGCGCGGCCGCCGATGCCGAACCACGTCGGGATGGGCGCGTCGTGCTGGATGACCTCGTCGAACACAGGGCCCAAGAGTAGTCGGCGGGGATGGGCCGAGGCAGCGCGGGAACGGGCTCCCCCGCGCCGATCGGCTACCCTTGCCCCCGACCTGTTCCCCGCCCCCCCGGTCCCCCCGCCCCCCGGTCCCCCCGCCCCCCGGTCCCCCCGCCCCCCGGTCCCCCCGCCCCCCG
>CAZDYM010000424.1:0-2038 GCA_964509325.1 uncultured Phycisphaeraceae bacterium | reverse complement strand
GCTTGATGTCGCCCCCGTCGGTCGCCAGCGTCACCGGCTTGTTGAAGTCCTTGATCCGGGTGATGTACATGTCGAACTCGGCGCTGCCGCCCGGCTTCACCACGCCCAGATTGACCAGGTGCCGCCCGATCGCGATGTCGTTGATCACGCGGAAGAAGGGGATCTCCTTCGTCGAGACCGCCGCGCTCATCACACGCAGGTCGATCACCGGGGCCTTCGGGTGATCGGTCTCGACCACCACGGCGTACGGCATCAGCCGCGCCAGGTTCGCCGTCAGTGTCCACGTCATCGCCTTCTCACCCTCGGCGGGCGTCCGCGCCGCCACCGTCGGGGCCTCGCCGTTCACCGAAAGAACCTTGAACGGAACCCCGTCGGTGCTCGACAGCGTGAACCGCACGTTCCCGTCGCCGTCCGGCTTCAAGTCGCCCGGGTCGCTGCGGACGGCGTACTGCAACTCGCCGCTCACCACCACTTCGAACTTGCGGTTGAACCCCGCGACACTAATGAGAATGGGCTTGCGCAACGCGCCCACCGTCCCCCGGACGTCGATCTCATAGTTCAGCACCGTTTCGCCACCCGGCGGAACAACCGGGTTCGTCACGACACCGAACGTACACCGACAACCCGCCTCGACCTTCGTGATCGTCAGCGGCTCGCTCGCGGTGTTCCGCAGGCGAAACGTCCCCGTCACCAACTCCAGCGGCGACCGCACGCCCACGTTCTGGTTCTGCGCGCCGATCACCGCCAAGGGAGGCAGCGGGCCCGTCTGCGGGTTCGCGCCGGGCACGGCGGAGGGCGGCACCCCGGGTGTCGCCGTCACCGGCTTCGGAGCCCCCGATGACGGTGCAGATGCGGGGGCGGGAGCCGGGGGGGCCGGCGCGGGCGGCTGGGTCTGCCGCCCCAACGCGGGCGAACCGCCCAGAAGCATCGCCAGCGAAGCGGCCGCGACAGTTCCCATCTTGGTGCGCTGAATCACGGTTGTTCCTTTCATTCCACTTTGACCGGCCCGCCAGAGGTCTCGGGGGCGCGGTCCCGGGACACACCGACCAACCACCCAACTGATCCAGCCCTCGCCGCGCCACGCTCGACCGAGCCGGGCCCCGACGTACCATCCGCCCCTTCGTCATGACCTCGGAACGGACCATCATCATCGGCGGGGGCGTCATCGGAGCATGCATCGCTCATTCGCTCGCCCGGCGGGGGCGCTCGGTCGTCTTGCTGGAGCGGGGGGAGGTCGGGCGAGCCGCGTCCTTTGGGAACGCCGGCCTGATCTCCGTCGGGCACCTCCCGCTCCCACGCCCGGGTCTCATCCTCAAGAGCCTGAAGTGGATGTTCGACCGGACGAGCCCCCTTCTGATCGTGCCGCGGGCCGACCCGGCCCTGTGGTGGTGGCTGATCGGCTTCGCCCGCTCCTGCACCCACGGCGCTCTCGAGCGGAACATGCGGACCATCGGCGCCCTCAGCCGCGCCACCCGCCCGCTGTTCGATGAGTACGCCGCGACGTTCGGCGTCGAGTTCGAGTACCACCCCACCGGGTACATGGACGTGTTCCGGACCGAGGCAGCCTTCGAGCACGCCCGCAAGGACGCCGAGCTGGTGGGCAAACTGGGCATCAAGGAAGAACCGATCACCGGCGACGAAGCGCTGCGGCGCGAGCCCGCCCTGCTGCCGGGGGTCCACGGGGCCATCTGGCGTTGCGAGGCGGCGTTCGGGAACCCGCACAAGTTCGTCACCGGCGTGGTCGAGTCGGCGCGACGCCTCGGCGCCGAGGTCCGCACCTCCGCGCCCGTGGTCGAGATCGAGGTCGAGAACCGGCGCGCCCGCGCGGTTCGCACCGAAGCGGGCGAGCGCATCGAGGGATCGACGGTGATTCTGGCGGCCGGCGCGTGGTCGACGCAGATCGCCAAGCGCGTCGGGGCCCGCGTGCCCATGCAGCCCGCCAAGGGATACCACCTGAACGTCGAGCAGCCACCCACGCCGCTGAGGGTCGCGTGCTCGCTGGGCGAGGTGTTCGTGGCCGCCACGCCGATGGACGGCG
>CAZDYM010000423.1:273-2049 GCA_964509325.1 uncultured Phycisphaeraceae bacterium | reverse complement strand
GCCCCGAGGTCCGCCAGGGGTTGGCGATGACGCGTCCGGCCTGGGGCGCGTGGTGGGAGACGGGCTCGAGGTGGCCGGTGCTGAGGGCCACGGCGTGGGCGTCGAGCGAGCCGCCCTGGAAGCGCAGGGTGAACCGATCGGGGCTCGGGCCTCGGGCGAGCGCGAGGACGTCGTGGGGCTCGACGCGGAGGAGGGCGCCCAGGCGGGCCGCGGTGCGTGAGGCGGTCCGCCACTGGTCATCGAGGTACTCGGCGTAGAGGCGGCGCGGGACGAACGCGGCGGGGGCGAACGTGTGCCCGTTGGCGGTGAGCCAGTTGTGAAAGTCGGCGGGGTCGTCGGCCCAGGCGCCCATGCGGACGGCGGGGACGTTGAGCAGGTGGGCGGGGTCTGTGGTGGAATAGGCGGGCCCGCGCCCGGTGCGGCCGGAACGGTCGAAGAGGACGATGTCGACGCGGGGGTTCGGCGCGACGGCGCGGTTCGATTGCGGGTCGTCGAGGAGTCGCACGAGGTTGGCGGCGAGCATCACGCCGCTGAAGCCGGCGCCGATGATGGCGACGCGGGGCGGCGTCGTGGCGGGCTCGGGGATCATGCGACGGCGGCGTCGTCGTTGGCGGCGGCGTCCTTGCGTGAGGGAGCGAGTTTGGGGGAGTCGACGTGGATGGTGACGAGGATGTCGCGCGGGGACGCGGGGCAGGCGGCGGCGTTGCCGAGGTCGTGGATGGGGCTGTGCTGGCCGAGGAGCCGGGCCATCACGAGGTCCTCGTCGTTTTCGGTTTCGCGGTCGAGGGTGCGGACGGAGGCGCCGGTATCGATGGCGATGGCGTCGCCGAGCTGGTCGGGGGTGACCTTCACGGAGGCGACGGCGCGCTGCAGGGCGTCGACGGGGATGGGCCCGGCGTAGCGGTCGAGCAGGTCAAAGAGCGGCAGCAGCACCTCGGGGGGCGTGGCGGTGCGGTCGCGTTTGGGGAGTGGTTTGGGGGCGGTGAAGGGCGAGGGCGCGTGGTTGGGGGTGTTCATTTGGGCCGTCCTGGTGAGCGGGGCGCGGGGGACTCCGCAGCGCATGAAACGATCTCAAGATAGTGCCGAAACGAACCCCGATCCCGAGAAACCGGGCGGAACCTTGTGGGTTTCGTGGGCCCGGCGTGGTCCGGGTTACCGGGGTTCACGCGTCGGGGGGGATGGGGGCGCCGCGGCGGGGACTGGATCGGCCAAACCCCGGAGCAGGGCGGCGAGGTTGGAGCGCATGGTGGCGGGCCAGTCGCCATCGCCGAGGGGGTCGAGGGTTTCGAGTCGGACGCGGGCGGTGTTGGCGATGCGCTGGGCGACGCCGCCGGGGAACTGGGGCTCGACGAAGACGGCGCGGGCGTCGTGCTGGCGGATGGCCTTGACGGCGAGCATGACGTCGCCGGGGGTGGGCTCGACGGTGTCGATGGGTCGGATCACCGCGGCGACGGTGAGGTGGTATCGGGCGCAGAGGTAGGCCCAGGCGTTGTGGTGGGTGACGATGGCGCGGCCCTTGAGGGGCGCGAGGGCGTCGGCGTGCTCGCGGTGGATCTGGTCGCAGACGGCGCGGGCGCGGTGGGCGCGGGCGTTGAGGGCGGTGATGGCGGCGGCGCGGCGCGAAGGGTCGGGCTCGCGGTGTTCGAGGGCGGCGGCGAGGGCGAGTTCGACGCGGCTGACGAGGCCCTTCATGAGGACTGGGTCGAGCCACATGTGGGGGTCGGGGGCGTGCTCGGCGGCGGCTTGCGGGGCGTGATCGAGATCGTGGTCGTGGTC
>CAZDYM010000423.1:0-253 GCA_964509325.1 uncultured Phycisphaeraceae bacterium | reverse complement strand
GTCGCAGGCGGAATGATCGCCGGAGGCGTGGAGGGCCTCGATCAGCCCCTCGAAACTGACGACGGAGCGGGGCGGCTGGGGTCCGGCGCGGGGCTGGGCGGCGAGTGCGGCGATGCGCGGCTCGAGGCCGTGGCCGGCCATGACGATGATGTCGGCTCGCTTCACGTCCTCCATCTGGGAAGGGGTGAGTTCGAAGCCGTGCTCGGACAGGCCGGGGCGGAGGATGAGGGTGAGACGGGCTTCGATGGGGGGG
>CAZDYM010000422.1:0-2052 GCA_964509325.1 uncultured Phycisphaeraceae bacterium | reverse complement strand
TGGGCCGGGGCGCCGGGCGTGCCTTCGCCCGCGACACCGAAGCCGGCGTGGTTCTCGTCGCCGGCCCCCACCCCGATGGCCGCGGCGCCGTGGGCCGACGCCGAGTCACGCGGTTCGGCTTGCCCGGCGCCGCTCTCCGGCTCGGGGTCTTTGAACGAGCCGTCGCTGCGAACGTTCTCGAACTTCACCTTGACGCGCTTCGACACGCCGCGTTCCTGCATCGTCACGCCGTACAACTGGTCCGCCACCTGCATGGTGCGCTTGTTGTGGGTGATGACGATGAAGTGGCACTTGTCGAGGAACTGTCGGAGGATGCCGGTGAACCGCGAGACGTTCCCCTCGTCGAGGGCCGCGTCCACCTCGTCGAGAACGCAGAACGGGCTGGGCTTGCTCTGGAAGATGCTCATGAGCAGGGCCACCGCCGTCATGGTCTTCTCGCCGCCCGAGAGCTGGCTGATGGTGCGAGGCTCCTTGCCCGGCGGCTTGGCGGTGACCTCGACGCCCGATTCGAGCCAATCGACCTCGCCCGTCTCGGGCACCGGCAGCAGGCGGAGCTCGGCACGCCCCCCGCCGAACAGACGCCGGAACATGCCCTTCTCGCCCGCGAAATGGCCTTGGATGGCCTGGAAGACCTCCTTGAACCGGTCGCGTGAGAGGTCCGAAAGCCGGGTGATGAGTTCCTCCAACTGGGCCCGGGCGTTGTCGATGTCCGCCACCTGGCGGATGAGTTCCTCGTTCCGTCCGGCCAGCTGCGTCTCCTCCTCGATCGCGTCGAGGTTGACGTTGCCGAGGCGCTTGATCTCGTCCTTCAGCGCCTCGATCTCCGCGCCGGCGCGATCGACATCGACGCGCGGAGCCTCGCCCGACGCCAGACGTTCGGCGTGACCGCCCGGCCCCGCGTGCGCCGCGCGGAGGTCGAGCCCGATGTCCTCCAAGGTCCGCTCCTCGAGGTTCTCGCGGCGCACCTCGAGCTCGCGCTTCGAGAGTTCCAGGCTGTTCCAGTCGCGGTTCAGGATGTCCGCCCGCTGCCGCGACGAAACCAGCCGCTCGCCCAGGTCGCGTGAGCGCTCGATCGCCTCGGCGAGGTCGGTGGACACCGCCACCATCGCCTCGACCGCCGACCGCGCCTCGCCCGCGGCGGCCTCGGCCTCCGTCACCGCCTCGGCGATTGTCCGCTGGTGATCGCCCAGCCGCGCCCGCCGCGCCGCCACCGAGTCCGACAGCGCCGCGTGCTTCCGCTCCGCGTCGTCCGCCCCCGCCTCGACCCGCCCGATGTCCCGCCGCAGCGACGAAACCTTCTCGCCCTGCTGACCGGCCTGCACGCGGGCCGCCGTCAGAGTCTCCACCGCCTGGTCCAGTCGCGACTGCACCACCTCGGCGCGGGCCTCCAACTGCTTGACGGCGTCGCTCTGCTCGTTGAACAACCGCAGCAGGCTCTCGGCCTTGGCCGAGAGGTCCGCCTGCTCCTGCGCCAGCGCCGCGGCCCGCTCCGCGACCGTCGCGAGTTCCTGCCGAACCACGGGTCGCTCCCGGTCCAGCCTCGACAACTCGGCCTCCAGCCGGTCGCGCCGGGATTCGTCCGCCACCATCGCACGCTGCTCGCCCGCCTGACGCACCCGCAGATCGGACAACTGCTTGTTCAGGTCGGCCGCCCGCGCGTCCAGCGACTTGAGCGCCGACCGCTCGCCCTCCAGCAGCGTCGAGAGCGCCGCGAGCTTCATTTCGAGCTCGGCCAGTTCGGCCCGGCGTTGCAGCAGGCCGTGACCCTCCGATTCGCCCCGCACGCCCGACGCCGCGGGGCCCGCGGTCACCCGTCCGTCCGCTTCCAGGATCGACCCGTCGCGGGTCACAAACCGCGCCGGCACGCCCGCCAGCGGCCCGCACGCCAGCAGCATCGCGGCGTCAAGATCGCGGACCAGCAGCGTGTGCCCCAGCAGGCGCTCGACGAGCCCGCGGTAACGCACCTCGCATCGAACAAGGTCGGCCAGGGGACGCGCGTGCTCGCCCGCGACGGCCGCGAACGCCGACGGGACCGACGAACGCGACGCCGCC
>CAZDYM010000421.1:0-2065 GCA_964509325.1 uncultured Phycisphaeraceae bacterium | reverse complement strand
AGGCAGCGCGGGGCATGAACATTCTCCTCAGGGTTGAGGAAAACTAGCACGGGCCCCTGGCAGAACAAAGCCCCATCACGCTCGGGAAGCCTCAAAGACCCGCGGCGCCGATCATGGCCGCCTTCCGCAAGGCCAAGCGATGTCCGCGACAAAGCAGCGTGGATTCACCAGAGCGCCTGCGCGGCGGTCCCACGGCGCTTCGACGGGTCCGCACCGTGCCGCGTGCGTTCGCCGGCGGAACGGTTGAACCCCGCGAGAGCGTTCGTGACGCGCACGCCCGAACCGGTTTGGCCCACCTTACGGGCACGCCTTGCCGAAATCACCGAGCACGCGGATCAGGTCGATGGTATCGGCGTCGCCGTCGCCGTCCATGTCGCCGCAGCAGAACGGCGCCACCGACTGCCCGAAGCTGCCCAGCAGGATCAGCAGGTCGGGCGTGTTCACGGCGCCGCTGCCGTCCAGGTCCGCGAGGTAACGGATCTCCGCGGGTGCCGAGGCCGTGGCGCCGCAGAGGTTGGTCAGCACGCAGCGCGTGCGGATCGGCGCGCGTCGGACTCCGTCCAGGACGTACAACCCCTCTCGTGTCCGGGCGCCTGAGACGCTGCCCCAGACGACGCCGTTGACCACCACCGGCCCGTCGTCAAGATCGCGCCACCCCCCGGGGAAAGCCGGGTCCTCGATCTGCCACTGGTACGCGGTGTCCTGCGAGGCGGAGGCGTTGACGGCCATCAGCACCGAACCGCCGGTGCACGCGCCCTGCGCGCCGGAGGATGAGACGATCATCGGGGGCAGCCCGCGCGCGATCGTCCAGTTCGTCACGCGGCATTCCGCCCCCGCCCAGCCGGCCTGGGCGGACCCAACCCGCCATGTTGCTTGCGCGTCCGAGTAGCGACCGGGCTGGACGCGGACCCGCGCCGTGTGCGTCGCCGACGTGGCGGAGAAGAACTGCCCGTGGTCCGTGGCCTCGAAGTGGTACACGGCCGGCCCGGCGGTGGTGTCGAACGGCTCGGCGGCGTACGCCTGCTCCACCCCTTCGGGCGTCGAGATCGAGATGAAGATCCCCTCGTTCGTCACCCCGGCCACCACGTCGCCCCCTTGGATGCAGCGTCCGCGGTACACCGAGAACCCCGAGTCGTGGACGCCCGTCGGCGAGACCGTCCCGACGCTGTTCACGACCTGCATCACGCACCGGACTTCTTGCCGTGTCCCGTTGCCGCCTTCCCACGGCGGCAGCGGCGGGGCGAACATCCCGACGCCCCCGGGTTCAACCCGCCAGGAAATCGCGCCGTCAGGCAGCACGTCGATCAGCGGCTCGCCCACCGTCGTGAATCCCTGGTTCGCGGGCGATCCCCCGGCGCCGGTGAAGCCCACGTTCTGGCACTGCCCGAGGCAGGCGGTCCCAGAACCCGCCACGAGAGTCCACAGGAGACCCGCAACAACCATCCTCTTTTTCATGTCTTTCTCCTCTCAGGTTCGCTCAGTCTTGCGAACCACATCCCACCTGTACTCTACCCTCTGGGACGTGCAACGCAAGGCGGTTCCCAACCAATCGAAGTGATCGGAATCCCCCGCGGACATGTCCCGGCGGAGGGCAGCCGGTGCGCGGAGATCGAGATCGCCCCGCCCCCGCCCACCGGACCCAGCGACAGCCACGGGATCGCGCAAGCCACAACCACGCCCGTCAAGAGTGGGCCCTCGCTCGCGGCGACCACGCAGACCGCGCGTCCGACCCGCTGAACGGATACCCAAGGCGGCTCTCCGCGCCGCCGGCTCGGGCCACACGCGGCGTGACCCAGGAGGCGGCCCGAGGAAGTGGCGGGTGGAAGGAAGGGCTACTTCTTCCAGCCCGACGCCTTGTACCGCTTGATCTCCTCGATCAGCTTCGGCTCGAGGGTCTTGTCGATGTCCTTGAGCTTTGCCAGTTCGTCCCGGACCGCCTTGCCCTGGTTGCTCATCCAGGCCAGCAGACCCTTCTCAAACTGCGCCAGGTCGGGGACCGCAACGTCGTCCAGCAGGCCCTTGGTGCCCGCGAAGATCGAGATGACCTCGTCGATCACGTCGAAGG
>CAZDYM010000420.1:0-2068 GCA_964509325.1 uncultured Phycisphaeraceae bacterium | reverse complement strand
ACGGGAACGGGTCGAGTTGAAGATCCACGCGGGCGTACGTGGCCAGGAAGTCCGCGGTGGGCGCGAAGCCGATGACCTCGATCTGTTCGGGTCGGGCCCCTGCGGCGACGATGGCGTCCAGCAGCCAGCCGATGGACTTCGGCGAGTCCTTCCAGCGGTCCTTGAGGATGAGCCGCGCGTGCGGGGCCCGCGCCAGGATTGCGCCCCAGGCGCTGGCCACCCGGGGGGTAATCTTCGCGAGGTTGTTGAACGAGCCGAAGGTGAGCCTTCCAGAGGCGCCGGCCGGCGACGGGGCCACCTCCGGCATGCCCTCCGACGGGCGGTAGCACCAGGCGCATGGATCGACGCGCAGCAGCCGCTCGACGCAGTGGGGTTCGCTGGTCCCGACGGGGTCGGAAACCGAATCGACAATCCGCCAGCCGATCCGTCGCAGGCCCGTGGTGTTGGGGTAGCCCAGCCAGGTGCACTGCACGGGCGCGGCGAACCAGGCGGCGGCGTCGAGGCGAGCCGCGTTGGTGTGCCCGGCGCACTCGATGAGGATGTCCACGCCGTCGGCCCGGGCCTGGCGGGCGATCTGCGATCCGGGCATGTTGAGCACGTCGCGCCAGACGTCGCAGCGGGCCCGCACGTTCGCGCTGGTGGCGTCGGTGCGGGTGACATTGGCGTACGCCAGAAGGCGGAAGCGCTGCCGGTCCAGCCCCTCGATGAGCGGGAGCATGAATCGCATGCACACGTGCCCGTGGAGGTCGGGGGACAGGATCGCGACAGAGAGCCTTCGGTCAGGGTCGGGGGTGTTCGTCCACGCGGGCTCGTGCCTCGCGCCGTCGCCCATGCGCGCGAGGATGTCGTCCATGCGGCGGGCGTGCTCGAGGCACACCCACCGCGGGTCGTGGTCCCGGTAGTTGAGCGCCATGAGGTAGTTCGACGCCGCGCCGGGGTTGAACTGCGGCAGATCGGCGGCGGCGCGGAGGTACTCGGTGGCCTCGTCGAGCAGCCCGGCGTCGCCGAGCGAGGTGCCCATGAACTGGAGGATCTCGGCGCGCTGCGGCGCGAGCCTGACCGCCTCCCGCCCGGCCTCGATGGCGTCGTCCAGACGCTTCTGGGTGTGCAGCGCCTTGGCGAGCCCGAACCACGCTTCGGCGTCGTCTTTCTTGATCGCGATGGCGCGGCGGAACTCCGCCTCGGCCTCGGCGCTCTTGCGCTCGAGCAGGAGCAGCGCCGCGAGCTTGACCCGGGCCTCCACGGCCAGCGGGCGCAGCCGCGCGGCGGCGGTGAACGCCGCGTGGGCCTGAGTCGGTTGGCGCATCCGGGTGAGGATCTCGCCCAGCACGATCTGGGCGTCGTACGACTTCCCTCCCAGACGGGCGAGGTCGGTCACGGCCAGTTTCGCGGTCATCAGGTCGGCGCGGGCCAGGGCGGCGCGGGCGGCGGCGATGGTCTGCTCCAGGCTGCTCAACGCCCGCTCCTTCCCGACGGGGCCGACCTATCGGCGGCCCGTGAAGAACTGCTTGATGTTGTGCAGCGTCACCTGGCGCCCGATGTCGGCGATGCTCTCGGTGAGCGGGATCTCCTTCGGACAAACCTTCACGCAGTTCTGGGCGTTGCCGCAATCGCTCACGCCGCCGGGCTTGGAGAGTTCGTCAAGCCGGATCTTCTCCAGCGCCTTGCCGGTGGGGTGCATGTTGAAGTAGCGGGCCTGGGAGATGACGGCGGCGCCGCGGAAGCTCTCGCCCCACTTGCTCTGGTCCTCTTCGAGGGTGTACTGTGGGCAGGCTTCGAGGCAGCAGCCGCACGACATGCAGGTGGAAAGGACGTAGCGCGTTTCCTGCTGCTCGGGCTGCTCGCGGGGGCCGGGGCCGAGGTGGTAGGTGCCGTCGACGGGCACCCAGGCCTTGACGCGCTTCAGGGCGTCGAAGAAGCGGGAGCGGTCGGGCGCGAGGTCGCGGACCACCGGGAACTTGCTCATGGGCTCGAGGGTGACGGTGTCGCCGTCGTTGGGCGCGAGCGAGTCGATGAGGGCCGAGCACGCCTGACGCACGCGGCCGTTGATCACCATCGTGCACGAGCC
>CAZDYM010000419.1:0-2078 GCA_964509325.1 uncultured Phycisphaeraceae bacterium | reverse complement strand
GGTCGACGCAGGCGAGGGGCTCGGGGCCGTAGCCGATGATGTCGCCGAGGCAGACCACGCGGGTGATGCCCTTGGCGTCGATGTCCGCGAGGACGGCCTTGAGGGCCTCCGCGTTGCCGTGAATGTCGCTGATGAGTGCGGTGGGCACGGGGGGCTGGGGTTCGAGTGTCGGGGTTCTGGGTTCGGGGAAGAGGGTCGAGGATGCTAACGGGGATCGAAGTGGTCCGTCGGCGGTCCGAACCGTCGTCCCAAGCGGGGGAGACGGCTCGGAGAGCCGAGAGACCGGGAGCACTCACGCCATGCGACGGGAACGCCGATCATGGCTGACGCGGGCTGGGTCCGCTCTCGGGATATCGGGCGTCGGGTCGTGGACTTCCGGGTGATCGGAACTACGATCCTGGGTCGGGAGGACGGGCATGCCCTTTGAATGGGGGCCGTCCTTCGAGACCCGGCGTTCGAGCCCTCTCGTGGCCCCCAGCCGCCGGCCTTCTCCCCGAACATTTCCCGCATCCGTGGAGCATCACAACCATGTCGATCCATTACCAGCGCACCCGTGAGATGACGATCGACGAGCTGCTGCTCGAGAACCGGGTGGTGTTTCTGTTCGGGGAGATCAACCAGGCGTCGGCGGCGCGGGTGACGATGCAGATGCTCTATCTGGAGAACCAGAAGAAGGGGCAGGACATCAACTTCTACATCAACTCGCCGGGCGGGGCGGTGGACGACACGCTGAGCATCTACGACACCATGCGGTTCATCAGCAGCAAGGTGTCGACGTACTGCCTCGGGCGGGCGTACTCGGGCGCGGCGGTGCTGCTGGCGGCGGGCGAGAAGGGCAAGCGGTTCATCCTGCCGCACGCCAAGGTGATGATCCACCAGCCGTACGGCGGGGTCTCCGGTCAGGCGGCGGACATCAAGATCCAGGCGGAAGAGATCATCAAGAGCAAGAGGGTGCTGAACGAGATCATCGCTCGGCACTGCGGGAAGAGCGCCGAGCAGGTGCAGATCGATTCGGAGCGTGACAAGTTCTTCAACGCCGGCCAGGCCAAGGAGTACGGCCTGGTGGACGAGATTCTGGAAGCGCCGGAGAAGAAGTGAGGAAGTAGGCACTGGGGACTAGGCACTGGGCACTAGTCCCGAATCAGTGCGCGTTGGTTTCCTCTTACCAGTGCCTAGTGCCCAGTGCCTAGTGCCTATGGCCCCCCCCATGTCCCACCTCGTTCCCATCGTTGTTGAGAGTTCCGGGCGCGGCGAGCGCGCGTACGACATCTATTCGCGCCTGCTCAAGGACCGAATCGTGTTCGTCGGCGGCGGCATCGACGACGACATCGCGAACCTGGTCGTCGCGCAGCTGTTGTTCCTGGCCAACGAGAACAGCAAGGCGGACATCCACCTGTACGTGAACTCGCCGGGTGGGAGCGTGACGTCGGGCCTCGCGATCGTCGACACCATGCACTTCATCCAGCCGGACGTGTGCACCTACATCGTCGGGCAGGCCGCGAGCATGGGCAGCGTGATCGCCTGTGCCGGGTGCAAGGGCAAGCGGTACGCGCTGACGAACGCGCGGAACCTCATGCACCAGCCGCTGATCGGCGGCGTTATGGAGGGTCAGGCCACGGACCTGGAGATCGAGGCGCGGGAGATGCTGCGTCTGCGCGACCGGCTGTACGACATCTACGCGCGGGCCACCGGCAAGAGCCCCAAACAGATCGAGGACGACTGCGACCGCAACAAGTGGCTGGACGACAAGGAGATGCTCGAGTACGGGCTGATCGACCGCGTGCTGACGCGCATGCCGGCGATCGCCCGCGACACCTCGGATCGGCCGGAGTAAACTGCGCCCCGATGGCGCCGCTGCGACTCCAATGTCACGGAGCAACCAATCCCACGGGCCCGCGCCCGTGGGCTTTTTTTTCGATGGTCGCGGCGTTCGCCCTGGCGATGGGGGGTGGGGGGTGCAAGGCGGGGCCGAAGAACTTTGAGAACGAGAACGACACGCTGCGGCGCGAGGTGACCACGCTGCGCGATGAGGTCGCGCGGCTGAAGGCCGAGAACACCGACCTCAAGGCCCGGGCCGC
>CAZDYM010000418.1:0-2083 GCA_964509325.1 uncultured Phycisphaeraceae bacterium | reverse complement strand
TTTCGGCGATTGGAGATCCGCCTGCAAGGCGCGGAGGCCGAGGTTGTGGCCGCCGAGAAGGTGGTCACAGAGGCCCGCGCCGCGCTGGCGCAGGCGGAGGCGGCCCACGCCGCCGCCCACGTGCTGCGCGACGAGGCCGCGCTTCGGCTCGCCAGGATGGAAGTGCGCTCGCCCGTGGGGGGCGTGGTGCTCGCCCGACTGGTCGAGCCCGGATCGAGGATCAGCATGAGCGGCAAGGGCGGCGACCCCGGCCAGGCGGGGAGCATGACCGGCGCGGTCCTGCGGGTCTATGACCCCGAGAAGTTGCAGGTGCGTGTGGATGTACCTTTGGCTGA
Source organism: uncultured Phycisphaeraceae bacterium (assembly GCA_964509325.1). Classification (GTDB taxonomy): domain Bacteria; phylum Planctomycetota; class Phycisphaerae; order Phycisphaerales; family UBA1924; genus JAFLCM01. The sequence continues at coordinate 1,748 of CAZDYM010000418.1, read as the reverse complement.
CGCGGCCAAGGTCGGCGTCGGCACGCGCGCGATGGTGACCACCGAGGCACTCTCCGACCAGACCTTCAGCGGCGTGGTCACACGGGTGGTCCACGAGGCCAACATCCAGCGGAACACCGTGCAGTTCAAGGTGGCCCTCGATGCGCCCTCGCCCGTGCTCAAACCCGAGATGCTCACGCGCGTCAAGTTCCACGCGCCCGCGGGAAACGCGCAGCGCCGAAGCCCCTCTGGCGGCGGAAACGCGGCTGGCGGTCCGCACGACAACGGCACGATGACGCTGCTGGTCCCCACGGCCGCCGTGACCGTGGCCGGCGACGGCAAGGGGCTGGTCTGGGTCGTGGACAACTCGGGAGGAAGCCCCGTCGCCCGCCGCCGAGACGTCGCCACCACGCCTTCGGCTGACGACGGGTTCACCATCGTGATCGGCGGCCTTCGCCTTACTGACCGGATCATCCTTGACCCGCCCGCCCCGCCCGCGATCCAGGACGGCACGCGGCTCAACGTGCTGGGCGAACGCACCGACGCCACGTCCAACCCCGCCCCCTCAACACCGTAACGCCCAGTGTCCGCCCATCGCCGTGACAAGCACGCGGCATCAACGAGCAACGCCATGACGACCAACCACACGCACGCACTCAGCTCCGATTCCGGCCCGCCGCTCATCCAGTGCCGCCGGCTCACCAAGACCTACAAGAAGGGCGATAACACCATCACCCCCTTGCAGGAGCTCGATCTCGACGTGCCCGCGGGCGACTTCCTCGCGCTCATGGGCCCCTCGGGCAGCGGCAAGACCACGCTCCTGAACCTCATCGCCGGGATCGACCGTCCCAGCGGCGGGCAGCTGGTCATAGGCGGCACCGACATCGCCACGCTCTCGCGGTCCAGGCTCGCCGACTGGCGGAGCGTGAACGTGGGCTACGTCTTCCAGCTCTACAACCTCGTGCCCGTGCTCACCGCCTACGAGAACGTCGAGCTCCCCCTGCTGCTGCACAGCATGTCCGCCAAGGACCGGCACGAGAAGGTGCAGACCGCCATGCAGCTGGTCGGGATCGCCGACCGCCACGACCACTACCCGCGGCAACTCTCGGGCGGGCAGGAGCAGCGCGTCGCCATCGCGCGGGCCATCGTGACCGACCCCACCATCATCGTGGGCGACGAGCCGACCGGCGACCTCGACCAGGATTCGGCCAAGGCCATCATGGAGCTCATGGTCCGGCTCTGCGAGGACCTGGGCAAGACCCTCATCATCGTGACCCACGACGCCAAGAGCGCGGCTTACGCCAAGCGGACGCTGCACCTGGAGAAGGGCCGTCTGGTCGAAGCAGAACACCTCGCCGCCCGCCGCGCGGCCCTCGTTCCCCAGGAGGCCTGAACCATGATCGCGCCCAAGTTCATGCCCGTCGTCTTCAAGCAGCTCTGGCGGCACCGCGTCCGCAGCGTGCTCACGCTCTGCGGCGTCGCCATCGCCATGTTCCTGTTCATCGCCGTGCAGACGCTGCAAGAAGGCGTGCGGCAGTCCACGCAAGCCGCGGCGGATGACACCACGCTGGTGGTCTACCGCGCGAACCGTTTCTGCCCCGCCGCCAGCCGCTTGCCGCAGTTCTACGTGGACCGGATCGAGAAGATCCCGGGCGTCGTCTCGGCGGTGCCGGTCAAGATCGTGGTCAACAACTGCCGGGCGTCGCTGGACGTGGTCACGTTCCGGGGCGTGCCCCGCGAGGACTTGGTCGGGCCGCAGGGCGGCGGGG
>CAZDYM010000417.1:0-2093 GCA_964509325.1 uncultured Phycisphaeraceae bacterium | reverse complement strand
GTTCAACACCGCGACGCCCTCGGCGGGTGACCCGGTGATGGAGAACGCCACGGCGCTGCTGATGCGGTGGACGCAGTGGATGCTGGACGTGCACCAGGTGGACGGGTTCCGGTGGGACGCGAGCAAGCACATCCCGCCGTTTTTCTGGGATCAGTACATCGACAGCATCCTGTTCCAGCGGCGGACGGCGCCGGACGGGAGCAAGGTGACGCCGTTCTCGTTCGGCGAGAACGTGATGGCCAACGACCAGATCTGGAACTTCTACATCCGCAAGGGCAACCTGCGTGCGGGGTACTCGTTCGGGAACCGCGACGCGCTGGACCTGGCGGGGTCCGGGGCGCTGCGCGACATGGTGAACCAGCGCGGGTTCTTCAGTTGGAACAGCGTGCTGGGGGCGCACCTGGACAACGCCGACGACTTTGACAACAACGGGTCGATCGGCGTGAACCACGTGTACAGCCACGACAACGGGAGCAACGGCAACGGCTCGTCGATGCCCGGGCTCCCGGCGGCGGACAAGGCCGCGTGGCCCCAGTTCGCGTACCTGCTGATGCGCACCGGGCTGCCGAAGATCTACCACCACGGGCGCGGGATCACCCGCACCAGCGGGTTCTTCCCGCGTGAGGGCAGCCCCGAGGCGCTGGGCCTGGACCGCGACCTGGACGGGACCAACACGACCCTCACCCGGCTGGTGCAGCTGCACAACCGCTACGCGCGGGGGGCCTGGGACGTGAAGGTGCTGGAGGGCGACGTGATCTGCTTCGAGCGTCACGCCGGCGGGCTCACCAACGTCATCTGCGGGGCCAGCGACACGTACAGCAACGGCTTCGACCAGCGCACCTTCGTCACCCGTTACCCCGCGGGCACGAGGCTGGTGGAACTGTCGGGCAACGCGACGGACCCGGCTGTCGATCCGAACAACGACATCTTCGACACGGTGACGGTGGCGGCGGGCGGGAACGTGACCATCCGCATCCCGAGGAACCGCAGCGCCACCGGCTTCGAGCACAACAAGGGGTACGTGATCTACGGGCAGGTGACCCCGCCGGGGACCTACTCGATCTCCAGCGGCCTGACCTCGACGGTGGGCCCGGACACGATCGCGGTCCCGCCGGTGCGTCGGCGCATCAACCCGGTCAGCGTCGTGTCCGGCAACTCGTTCACGGTGCAGCTGCAGACGCAGAACGACCCGGTGGAGGGCGCGCTGGACGACAACGCGATCTACCGCTTCAACCAGGGGTTCTACGGCACGAGCGTGGGCACGAACGGGACCGCCTCGGGCGAGCCGGTCGGCGAGTTCACGGGCTACGAGAACTTCGTGACCGCGCGCAGCCCGCGGGTCGGGGGCGGCTCCGGGCTGTATCAGCAGGTGATCAACACTTCGGACCTGCCCGAGGGCATGAACTTCCTCTCGGTCATCGCCTTCCGCCAGCGGTCGGGCGGGACCAGCCCGATCTACTCCGAGTGGCGCGACGCCATCTGGGTGGACCGGGTCGCCCCGGTGATGAACGTCGAGCCGTTCAGCGCGGACTGCGCGTTCGGCGACGCCACCATCACCATCCGCAACCCGGACCTGACCGCGGGTAACGTGTACGTGTTCCTCGACCTGCCCGAGGCGTCGCCGCTGCCGGCGCTCACGCCGGCGAACCAGGCGTTCAACCTCGACCGCGGGGTGTTCACCTACACCGTGACGGGCGTGCCCAACGGGAACCACACCGTCACGCTGGTCTCGCAGGAACTGGTGGGCTCCACGCTGGTGCGGCAGACGCGGTACTCGGCCATCCCGTTTGTCTCGAACCGCCTGCTGGGCGACTACGACCTCGACGGGAGCGTGAACACGGTCGACCTGACGGCGCTGCTGGCGGCGTTCGGCTCGGCGGTCCCGCCGGGATCGGTGCCCGACCTGAACAACGACGGCGCGGTGAACACGCAGGACCTGACGATCTTCCTGGGGAACTTCGGGCAGTCGTGCTTCTGAGTCCTGGAAGCGCCCGTGCATGAACCCGGCCCCGCGCGGGAGCGCGGGGCTTTTCTTTCCGCGTGGTCCTGGGCGCGCCGACACGGGGCGGCGGGCCCGGGCAGCCGGCGCCCCG
>CAZDYM010000416.1:0-2097 GCA_964509325.1 uncultured Phycisphaeraceae bacterium | reverse complement strand
GGCGTGGTGATGGGGCCGCGGTTCACGCGTCATGACGGGCGCGGAGACCCCGCCGGGTGGGAAACTGGCCTGATCGAAGCCCATTTTTCTGGCATCTCGGCCCGCCGTGGGGTATTTTCCAAGTATCGAATGGAAAGGTGGACGCGCGCGAACTCCGCGCCGCCGCCGAATGAACAAACCGAAGAGGAGAAGGAACATGAACACCTGCATCATGGGGCTGTCCCTTGTTGGCGCGCTTTCCCTGACCGCTTCCGCCGGTGCCGCCATCTACGCGGGGATGGCGAGCCTCGGGTCCGCGGTCGTCGTGACCGACCAGTTCGGCAACCTGCAAGGACCGCCGCTCTCGCCCTTCGACGACTTCCTCGGCGGTGTCAGTGTCGCCGGCGGCGACCTCGACGGCGATGGGTTCGCCGATGTCATCGTCGGGTCCGGCCCTGGTGGAGGCCCGCACGTCAAGGTCTTCAACGGACGCACGGGACTGGTGATGCAGTCCTTCTTCGCGTTCGATGAAGGCTTCACCGGCGGGGCCCGCGTCGCCGCGGGACGGAACATCGTCAACTCCGATTCGCAGATCGTCGTCGGGGCCGGCCCCGGTGGAGGCCCGCACGTCAAGGTGTTCGACGCCCGCACCGGCAACACCATCCACGACTTCTTCGCCTACACCCCGGCGTTCACCGGCGGGGTCAGCGTCGCCTCCGGCGATGTCGACGCCGACGGGTTCGCCGACATCATCACCGGCACCGGCTCCGGTGGGAGCCACGTCAAGGTCTTCGACGGCAGGACCGGCGCCGAGTTGCGCTCCTTCTTCGCCTTCGAGGGCTTTTCCGGCGGCGTCCGCGTCGCCACGGGCGATCTCGACGGCGACGGGCGCGCCGAGATCGTCGCCGCCGCGGGGCCCGGCGGCAACAGCCACGTCAAGGTCTTCGACGGCGTCAGCAACAACCTGGTCGCGTCCTTCTTCGCCTACGGCGACGGCTTCGCCGGCGGCGTCAGCGTCGCCGTGGGAGACGTCGACGGCGACGGGCGCCCCGAACTCGTCACCGGCGCGCTGCCCCCCCCGGGTTCCACCACCGCCTCTCACGTCAAGGTGTTCAACGGCCCCGACTTCCACCGCGGCGGCTTCAGCCTGCGGTCCGAGTTCTTCCCCTTCGGCACGGCGTTCGGCGGCGGAGTCGAAGTGGGTGTGACGGTCGTTCCCGCGCCCGCCGGCGTGAGCCTCGGCGCTCTGGCCGTGCTTGCCGCGATGCGCCGTCGCCGCTGAACCGGGCTCGATCGACCCCGGGCGAACGTCGCCGCGGCGCCACGCTGTGGTGCCGCGCCGGGGATCCCCGCGCGCGCTGCCTCTCAGCCGGGGACCGCCGGGCCGAGCCCCATGCACCGCCGCCACGCGCTCACCTGACCGCGGTGGCTCTGGCAGTGCCCATCCAGCAGGAACGCCACCACGAGCCCCACCGTCGGCAGCATCTTGCGGAAGTTCTCGTTCGCCGAGGGGTTCGGCTTCTGGAACACCGCTTCATCCGCGCCGCGCACCGTCTCCACCGCCACGCTGTACCGCTCGAAGAACCGGGCCATGATCTCGCCCATCGGCGGATAGATCGTCCCCTCGGGGTCGTCCAGCCCCGGCTTGCCCGCCGAGAACAAGTCGGCGTACGTTGTGTCCTTCAGCGCCAGGTCCTCGCGCCCGATCATCGTCAGGATCCGCTCCGGGTACACCGCCAGGTGCCCGATGTTGAACGCCGGGGAGTTCAGGTCGATCGACGGCGGCTTGCGACGGAACTTCTCCGCCGGGATGTCCTTCACGAGCCCCTCGGCGTACATCCTCACAACCGTGAAGGGTCCGGTGATGATCTCGTTGATCTGCCCCATGGCTGCTCCTTCTGACTAACGAACGGCTTCGTCGCCCCGCCCGAATCGACGCCCGGCACGGGGGCCGCGAGCCCGTGACGCCCCGCGGCGTCGCTCCGCCGATGGTACGTCAGACCCCCGCGCACCTCGACCGACCGGCCTCAAAAAGCCGGTGCCTTCCGCACCCGGAGGTGACTTTCACCGTACAACCCCTGGGCGGGGCCGACGTCCCGCGCGCCCGTTTCTACACTC
>CAZDYM010000415.1:0-2100 GCA_964509325.1 uncultured Phycisphaeraceae bacterium | reverse complement strand
TCGAAGATGTCCGACATGTCGGCGCCCTCGAAGTGGACGTTCTCGACGCCCCAGGGCGAGGCGCCGGTTCCGCTCCGGGTGCGGGCGTCGAAGTGCCCGCGTGGCCCCTCGTGGCCGTATTGGTCATAGACCTTCCGCCGACCCGGGTCGGAGAGCACGTCATACGCCTGCTGGACTTCGGAGAATCGGGCCGCGGCGTCGGGGGCCTTGTTCCGGTCCGGGTGCAGTTCGCGGGCGAGTTTCCGATAGGCGGACTTGATCTCCGCCTCGCCCGCGGATCGCGGTATCCCGAGGACTTCGTAGTGATCGCGTGGTGACGACATCCGGGCGAAGTGTAGGAATCGCGCCCCCGGTGGCCAGAGCCGCGCGTGGGTGGTGCGGGGGGGTGGTCACGAGGCGGGCGAGGGGCGGGGCCGCTTGGCTGGCCTGGGGGTCTGTTGGGAAATGCCCGAGCGTCGGGTGCGTTGAACTTTCCATGCCGACCGGGGATACTCTGGCGGTGCGGGGGCCGCGGCGGCGCGGCGGGTGAACGCGTCCATCCCGGTTGGCCGGGGCGTCCACCCTGGTGTTGTGTTGATCCTCCCTCCCGCTGCGTTGCAGGGCGCCGGTTTTTCATGTCCAACGAATCACCCAGCCCGGAACGCCTGTTCACCCCCGCCAAGCCGGGGACGAAGATCGCCGACTTCAACGTGCTGGCGGAGGTCGGGCGCGGGGCGGCGTCGATCATCTACCTGGTGCAGGACCCCAAGACCAAGCAGGTCAAGGCGCTCAAGCACGTGGAGAAGACCGACCCGAAGGACCAGCGGTTTCTCGACCAGGCCGAGTCGGAGTACGAGGTCTCGTGCAAGGTGCGGCACCCCTTGGTGCGGAGCATCGAGCGGGTGATCAAGGTCCGCGACGGCCTGCTGGGGGGTGTGAAGCACCTGTATCTGGTGATGGAGTACGTGGACGGGATCAGCGTGGAGCGCAAGCCGCCGGCCACCTTCGAGCAGGCGCTCAAGATCTTCATCCAGACGGCGCGCGGGCTTGCGGCGATGCACCAGGCGGGCTTCGTGCACGCGGACATGAAGCCGAACAACATCGTGGTGCTGGAGGACGGCAGCATCCGGATCATCGACCTGGGCCAGGCGTGCGCGATCGGGACGGTCAAGGAGCGGATCCAGGGCACGCCCGACTACATCGCGCCCGAGCAGGTGCACCGCCGGGCGATCACGCCCAAAACGGACATCTACAACCTCGGGGCGACGATGTACTGGGCGCTGACGCGACAGCACATCCCGACGGCGATCCCGAAAGAGAGCAACTCATTGGTGTCGACGCTTGACGACGCGTTCATCGCCAAGCCCAAGCCGGTGAACGAGTTGAACAAGCGCGTGCCCGAGGCGCTCAACGCGCTGATCATGCAGTGCGTGGAGGTCGATCCGGACAAGCGGCCCGAGGACATGACCGCCGTGGCGGATCAACTGGAGGGGATCCTGGAGTGGATCAAGACGAACATGGCGTCGTCGTCGGGTGCGGGCGGGAACGCCAAGGGGGCGTCGTAACCCCGGTGGCGGACGGGCGCGGGAGCGGGGCGGTCTTGTGTGGACAGTTCGTGGAGCGCGGGGTGCGGCGATCCCGTGCGCCCCGCCGTCAGTGGTGATCAGGGATTCCCTCGTTAAGAATGAGGCGGGTTCCGCGTCCGAGGTTGGGCGTTCGTGTAGTCAAGGGTTATCCCTGTTTTTGAGGATCTTGAGAAAAGAAATCACCTGAGCAGGTGGGAAAAATTCCAGCCGGTACGTGTCCCGACGGACGATCAAAGGGTGCCTGGCACGTCCAGTCTGGACGGTTCGGGGCCGCGGGCTTCATTCGCTCGTCGTGACATGGCCCGCAGCGGGCGGTATAACTCGGAACGTTGAAAATGCTCCGGGGGCGATTCGGACTACCTCGCTGAAAGGGTTGGACGAAGAAACATGGGCGGTTTGCTCGTTTCACTGCGTTCGGATTGCGACTGCCTCAGCCCCGAAGCAGCGGAGCGGCTGTGCCGGTTCGCGGGGACCCTGCACGTGTGCCCGGCTGCGTCGGTCGAGGCATGGATGAACCAAGCCGCGGGGGCACTGA
>CAZDYM010000414.1:0-2102 GCA_964509325.1 uncultured Phycisphaeraceae bacterium | reverse complement strand
CCTCCGCGCCCTGCGCTGGGTCCGCCGCGCCGCCGCGGCGTCGCCCGAGCCCCACGCCTGGACCTACGCCGTCGACGCGCTCCGCCCCCACACCCACGCCGCCTGGTCCGCCTGGAGCACCGACCAACGCCGCCAGTTCCTCCGACACCTGCGCGCGCTCTGGGACGTCCACCGCCACCGCGTCGACCCGGCGGTCCTCGATCGCGTCCACGCCCTCCGCGCCGCCGGACGCTTCGAACTCCGCGCCGCCGCCCTCCAGTCCTGGCAGGAATCAGACCACGCCGTCGAAGTCACCCTCCGCCCCCGCTTCGCCGGCCAAGCCGAACGCCTCACCTGCGACCGCCTCGTCCTCTGCACCGGCCCCAACCCCGACATCGCCCGCTCGCGCGACCCACTCATGGCCTCGCTGCTCCGAGAGGGCCTGGTCCAGCGCGACGCGCTGGGCCTGGGCATCCTGTGCGAACCCGGCCCCGAGGGCCGCGTCAAACCACCTGGGAACGCACCGTCACACCCCGCCCCGCTCTACGCCGTCGGTCCCCTCCGCCGAGCCGACCTCTGGGAGAGCATCGCCGTCCCGGAACTCCGCGTGCAGGCCGCGGCCACAGCCCGCGCCGTCATCGATCAGATCGTCAAAGCACGCGCCCGCGAACGATCGTGACAGACCCACGCCACACGGACCGCTACTCCCGTCCGTCCCGTTCCCGCTGTGCCCCCTCCCGCGTGGGTGGGGGTTGGGTGGGGGTGGGGTGGGAAGTAAGGTGGGGAGTGGTGTAGGAAATGGTGTGAGGGGGAAGCGGGGGAAGCGGGGGAGTGGGGGAGGGGGGCATGGGAGCAGGGGAGCAGGGGAGCAGGGGAGCAGGGGAGCAGGGGAGCAGTCGTTGACAGGCGGGAGACCCGAACCCTCGATCCCGCCGAACCTACCGCTTCCTGAAGTACACCTCGTGCGCCATGCTCGCGATGTAGTTCTCGAAAGAGCGTGCCCCGCCCGGGCACGTCGTCGAGTTGTTCGCCGGGTCGGCGGTCACCGTCTCGCCCTTCTTGAGCGCGCCCGCCGCCACGATCTTCTTCTCGCTCGGGTTGTACACCCAGAACTCCCCGTCGTCCTTGGCGGTGTAGGTGAGCGTGCCCGTGCCACGGGCGACGCGCGAGGCACCCTTCAACTGCGAGGGGTGGCCCGCCCCCGCCGTCTGGCCGGATTCCTTGTCCGGCCTGCCCGCGCCGGGCTTCTCGGGCTCGGGCTCCTTGGGCGGCTTGCCGCCGCCACCGCCGCCGCTCCCCCCATCGTTCCCGCCCCGCTCGGCCCGGAAGAAGATCGAGTGCTCGTTCCGGCGCACCAGGTCGCGGTCGTAGATGACCTCGTCGTTCAGCCTCACCTGGTCCTTCGCCGGGTCGACCGTCACCACGTCGCCCTTGCTCACCTGCGTCGAGACGATCTGCCGCTCGCGCTCGTCGTCACCCACCCAGACGCGCCCGTTCTTGGTGGCCGCGTAGCGTTGCACGCCCGAGCCGGAGCGGGCACGCGAGGCGCTGGTGGGGATGCCGTCGTAGCCCCCACCGGCGTCTTCGTCGCGATCGGGGTCGTCGCTGCCGGCTTCGCGTTGGAAGAAAACCGTGTGCGCGTGCCGACGCTCCATGTTGCGGTCGAAGATGACCTCCTCGTTCCGCTTCACCCGGTCGCGCTCCGGGTCCACTTCCACGATGTCGCCGCGACGCACCCGCGTCGAGATGATCTGACGCTCCAACTCGTCGTTCCCCACCCACACCCGCCCCGCGCTCGGCGCGCGGAACCGCAGTTTCCCCGTCCCCGACTGCTCCACCGTCGCACGCCGCGGGATCCCGTCGTACGCCCGATCCTCGGCACGCCGCTCGTCGTCGCGTTCAACCCGAAACGGGTCCGACCACCGCGGCCCCTGCGCCACGCACTCCGCGCCGAACGATCCGCTCAACCCCACGCCCAGCCACACGGCGAAAACTCGGACATTCATGAGCGAGCCTCCATCCGCCACGCTCCCCGCGCGACGGTCTGACACGATACAAGAGTACCCCTTGTACCGCGCCCCCGGCGCGGCGCTGCGGACCGCCACGAGGCCGCCGCGGGCCGG
>CAZDYM010000413.1:1450-2105 GCA_964509325.1 uncultured Phycisphaeraceae bacterium | reverse complement strand
CGAATTTCATGCCGAACGCCTCGCGGCGGACAGAAGGCGGAAGTTATCGGGCGTTCTTGTTTTGTTTGGTTGATACTCGGGCCTCGATCGCCCGCAGCATCCGCCCTTCGAGCCCCGGGTCGTCGCGTGTGGGGCGTGCGAACGCCGGTTCCAGGCCCTGACTTTTGAGGTCCGGGTCGGACGTGAAACTGGCGAGCCGAACGCTGGTCGAGCCCACCCGCCGACCGGGGCGGTACACCCGTTCGACCCACACGATCACCCGTGCCTGCAGGGCCGCGTCCGGGTCCAGTTCTCCGGCACGGTCGAGAACCGAAAGGACGTCAGGATCGAACCTCGTGGAGGTCGGCGCGGATTCCGCCTCGCCCGATGGTTCCATCGGCGCCGGCGTTTCGGATGCCGCCGGCTCGAACACCACCGCCGCGCGCCGTCGCTCTCGGTCGAGGAAGCCCTGCCCCGCGTCGCCCAGGCTGGAGGCGTGGGGGACCCAAGGCGTGGCGAAGCCGGCGGACCCGCGGGCGTGCGTGGTGAGCACGCCGCTGGTGGCATCGACCCGGTCGAGTTCGAAGGCGTAGGCACGGAGGACGTCCTTGGCGGCCTCGAACGCGGCCGGGTACGCGCCCGGCTCGACGCGCAGCGTGGGTTCCGGCGCGGTCTT
>CAZDYM010000413.1:0-1417 GCA_964509325.1 uncultured Phycisphaeraceae bacterium | reverse complement strand
ACCGGCGCCGCCGTGGTGTTCACGGCAAGACCGAGCGTGCGCGAACGAATGGGGTGACGCGGCATGGCGAGGAGTGTACCGTTTTACTCTTTGCCCGTTCACTGCTTGCCCGTCCGCTTCGAGACTCGGTATCACCGCCCCCGCTCCCTCTGGCCCCGCTCCCTCTGGCCCCCGGCCCCCGGCCCCGGCCGACGCACGCACTCGCTTCATGCCCCTCGCCGCGGCTTTGGGTGAAGCACGCGGTCCCCCCACGGTCATCCCGGCGGTTGCCCCGCCGACGCCCACTCGAGAACGTCCATGCCAACCCTCCCAGTCGGAAACGCCATCGTCGCCCAGTCCGGCGGCCCCTCCGCCGTCATCAACCAGTCGCTCGTCGGCGTGATCGAATCGCTCCGAGGGCGGGCTTCGATCAAGAAGATCCTCGGCGCGCGTCACGGCGTGAAGGGGATGACGACGGGGCAGATCGCAGACCTCACCAACGTCTCCGCCGACACGCTGGAGGCGGTGGCGCGGACGCCATCGTCGGCGCTGGGCTCGACGCGCGACAAGCCGGACCGCGCGTACTGCGAGAGGATCCTTGCGGCGCTGAAGCAGAACGACGTGCGGTACTTCTTTTACATCGGGGGGAACGACTCGTCGGACACCTGCCGCATCGTGAGCGAGATGGCCCGCGCGACGGGGTACGAGTTGCGGGCGTTCCACGTGCCCAAGACGATCGACAACGATCTGATGGAGAACGACCACACGCCGGGGTTCGCGTCGGCGGCGCGGTTCGTGGCGATGAGCTTCATGGGCGACAGCCTGGACAACCGGGCGCTGCCGGGGATCAAACTCAACGTGGTGATGGGTCGTCACGCGGGGTTCCTGACGGCGGCGAGTGCCCTGGCCCGCGTGTCCGGGGGGCGCGAGGACGACGGCCCGCACCTAATCTACGTGCCCGAGGTCCCGCTGAGCGTTGATCGGCTGGTGGCGGACGTGGACGCGGTGTACCGCAAGCTGGGGCGGTGCCACGTCGCGGTGAGCGAGGGCGTGAACGATGAGAAGGGCGAGAGCATCGGGGCGTCGCTCATCAAGGGCGAGGCCGACGCGCACGGGAACGTGCAGTTGTCCGGTTCGGGGGCGCTGGGGGATCAGCTCGTGGAAGTGCTGAAGAAGCGGCTGACCCCGGCCGGGGGCAAGCCCCCGCGGGCGCGGGCCGACACGCTGGGGTATGCGCAGCGGTACTGGCCCGACCCGTCGCCGGTGGATTCGCGTGAGGCGCGGGAAGTGGGGCGGCATGCCGTGGCGTGCGCGCTCAAGGGCGAGGTGATGGACGGTTCGATCTGCATCAAGCGGGCCTCCAAGCCGGGCGGGATGTACCGCGCGGAGATCGGGCTGGTGCGGCTCGACCAGGTGGCGGCGAAGACGCGGCACCTGC
>CAZDYM010000412.1:0-2105 GCA_964509325.1 uncultured Phycisphaeraceae bacterium | reverse complement strand
GGGCGGGCGTGCAGGCTGCTTCCTTCGATCGGTATCCGACGCGGGTCCGCGCTCTCACATGGCGAGCACGATGATCTCGACGCGCCGGCTGGACTTCTTGTCGCCGCGGGGTTCGCTCGAACCCTTGCCCACCACCGTCATGCGGCCCGAGGACACACCCTGGGCGGCGAGGTAGTCCGCGACCGCCTGAGCGCGGGCCCGGCTGAGGTTCTCGTTGGTGCCCCACTTGGCCTTGCTCTTCTTCAGGGGGTCGGAGTCGGTGTGACCCTCGACGCGGATCGAGTGCCCGGCGTACTGCCCGTTCAACTGACGCGCGATGCGGTTCAGTTCGCCGCGGGCCTCGGCCTTCACCGTCGCGGAGCCGGGCGCGAACAGCGTGTCGCCGGCGACGGTCAGCACCGCGGTGCCGCCGCTGCCGAATCCGCCCCCGCCTCCACCGCCCTGCCAGCCGGTGTTCTGCGGCGGGGGCGTCGCCGCCATCGTGCTCATCTGCGACTGTAGCGAACGCTTCTCGCTGTCGCACGCGTCCAGCGCCGACTGCTGCTGGTCGATCCGCGTGCGCAGTTCCTGGTTCTCCATCCGCACCGAATCCAGGTCGGCCTGCATGGCCTTCTGCTTGTCGTTGCAACCGACAAGGGTGAGAGTGGAAATCGCGGCCAGCGCGACAACGCTGAAACGACGGACGAGGCTCGGGGTGCTCTGCATGATGGGGTGATCCTCCGTGACGGGTGTGAAACCGGGTCTGGTGTTCGGGTGATGCGCGATGCGGGGTCGAGGCTCGAGTGAGGCGCGAACGTCGGGCCCGCCTCCCTAGATGTCGTAGGCTCGCACGCGCCGGACCGATCCGGACCACAGCATCTTGGGGATGGGTGCGAGTTCTCGGACCAACAAACGGCGCGCCGGGATACCATACGCATCGGGCCTTTTTGTCAAGCCACTGAAGCGATTTTTTCGGGCCCGCTCGGTTCTCCCCGGCACGTCCCCACAGCGTTACGGCAGGTCCACCGGCCTGCCGCTCAGCGACGACAACCCCAGTTCCAACAGCGGCTTGAAAAAGACCACGAGCACCGTCGCCGCCGCCAGATGGGGGCCGTAGGGCAACGCCGTCCCGAACCGGGTCCCGAGCCGGGGGAACAGCCGCGCTCCGAGCACCCCGGCGACCGCCCAGCCCAGCCCGAAGAACGGGGCCACGAAAAAGGCGACCACCGGGTCGATCCAGCCCAGCACCGCCCCGACCCCCGCCATGAGGTGAACGTCCCCGAGACCCATGGCCTCTTTCCCGAACGCCAGACTTCCAAGGATGCGGATGGCCCAGACGGTGCCCCCGCCCACCAGCAGGCCCAGCAGGCTGCCGCCCAGCGCCCCGAGCCACAGCGGGGGGGTGCCGAGCCAACTTCCCAGGGCGGTGTCCGGCGTGAAGAAGATGAAGGCACCCCACGCCAAAAGGGCGGGGGGGGCCAGGAAAGCCAGTTCCCGGACCATCTCCCGCCGCGCGTGCGGGTACTGCACCCACACCGGGTCGGCATCGCGGGCGGCCTTGGGCTCCTTCACGATGTTCCGCAACACAAGCCCGATCAGCAGGCCGACCACCATCCCCGCGCCCATCCCCGGCAGCGGTTGGTCCCACCGCAGCCCAAGGCTGAAACCCGCAAACATGCCCGCGACCGCGGGCCCGGTGAGGAAAAGCGTCCGGAGCAGGACCAGTCGGAGCGGCGGGCCGGCGTGTGTTCCCTGATCGTTCACCTGGGGCGTCACGCCTTCCTCGGGGGTGCCCGACGGCGCGGCACCTTCAGCCCGACTCGTCGTGGGAGTGGGGTGGTTGGCCTTTTCCCAGGCGTCGTAGTCGGCGAAACTCCGCTTCAGAACGCCGGTCATCACCAGGATGTTGGAGACCACCAGACCGAGCGCCGCCGCGATCGCGCCGGCCAGCCAAGGTCCCACGGCAACGGGGATGCACCACGGGTGCTCGCTCGATCGGAGGCCGGGGGCTCGGGTCATCGACAGCGCCCAGGCGTGCAGCGGGTGCGTCAGCAGCGCGGTCCCGGCGAGGATCCAGGGCACGGCAAGCGGGATCGTGAAGGTCCGCGCGTCGATCAGCGTGACGG
>CAZDYM010000411.1:0-2124 GCA_964509325.1 uncultured Phycisphaeraceae bacterium | reverse complement strand
AGGGCCAGGGCCGACCTGCGGCTGGCCGCGAGCGCGCGCGGAGGGGGGAGGGAGAGGGTCCTCATGGTTCGAGCCCAGACGAACGAGGCAAGCTTATCCGGACAAACGCGCCTGTCAATGCGGTCAACCGCCGTCCGGTAGAAAGACCTTGACAAAAACGCTCGATCCGGGGTAATTTCGGGGGCCTACTCCCACATTTTTTCAATCCGGAGCAAACCAAGATGAGCCTCAAACAGCCCCTTTCTTCCCTGCCACGGCTTACCCGGTGGGGACGCCGCGTGCTCTCGGTGAGCCGCGTGCTCAGGACAACCTCGGCGGCGCTGCTGGTCGGCGCGTTCTCGGCGGCGAGCGGGGAGGCAGAGGCGGCCCCGGTGGTCACGGTCCCGGCGAATTCCCGGGTGGCCGGGGTCCCCTTCAACAAGCCGGCGGAGGGGTTGTGTACCCAGTTTGCTGCCGCCGCTCAGGGCGGAACGGTCAACAACTCGACGCTGGCGATCGGGCTCATCGACAACCAGAACCCGGCCCAGGCCAACCCGCAGGGCGTCAACAACGGGATCACCAATTTCTTCGGCATCTCTTACCTGCTCGACTACTTCGACGACACGCCGGGGACCAACGGCGGGTTCGGCTACGACTTCCTCTTTCCCTGGTCCCAGTCTGACGGCGGCGAGATCTGCAAGTCGCACCAGCCGGCGACCCCGGTGGTCCGCGACGCCTTCGCCGCCCGGTACACCGGGCTCATCAACATCCGAACCGCCGGGACCAAGACCTTCGCCGTCGGCTCGGACGACGGCTACCGGCTCCAGATCGGCGGCGTGACTGTCGCCGAGTTCCAGGCGAACCGCCCCCCCGCCATGGACACCCGGCGCGCCACCTTCACCGAGGTCGGCGTCTACCCCTTCGAGCTGATCTACTGGGAGCAGGGGGGCCTGGCGTTGCTGGAGGTCTCCATGTCCGAGACCGAGGTCGTCTTCATCAACAACAACCGGAACAACCCGGTCGCCCCGGGGACCCCGAATTCCAACGATCTCTCCAACGCCACCGTGGGGAGCTTCCCCGCCAGCGTGAAGTTCGGTCTTCTGGGCGATTACAAGGCGGATCAGGCCATCCTCTACCTGCGGGATGAGGACAAGGTGGAGAACAGGTGCGGCCCCCTCGTCGGCAAGCCGAGCGACATCTGCACCCTGGATGACATCGCTCGCCTCTGCGGCAACGGGATCATCGACCTGCGCGCCGACGGCACCGCGGAGGCCTGCGACGACGCCAACGACAAGGGCGGCGATGGCTGCTCCAAGGAGTGCGCGATCGAGGACGGGTACCTCTGCGACAACACCCCCAGCCAGTGCAGCCTGGACCTGGACGGCGACGGGCTGACCAACACCGAGGAAAAGAACCTCGGCACCGACCCGACCAAGAAGGATTCCGACGGCGACGGCCTCGACGATTTCATCGAGACCAGCGGCGGCCAGAAGATCGACACCGACAGCGACGGGAAGATCGACGCGCTGGACGACGACGACGACGGCGACGGCATCCTCACCAAGGACGAGATTGCCCTCGCCAGCGGCGCCAAGCTGGGCGACGACGTGGACGCCGACGGCAAGAAGAACTGGCTCGACACCGACGCCGACGCCGACGGGTTGGCCGACGCCGCTGAGGGCACCGGCGACTCCGACGGCGACAAGAAGCCCAACTTCCTCGACCCGCTCACCGAGGACACGGACGGCGACGGGCTGACCGACGACGAGGAGGGCTCCGGCGACACGGATGGCGATGGAAAGCCGGACTTCAACGACCCGGACGACGACGGCGACGGCCTCCTCACCAAAGATGAAATCACCCTCGCCAACGGCGCCAAGCTGGGCGACGACGTGGACGCCGACGGCAAGAAGAACTGGCTCGACACCGACGCCGACGCCGACGGGTTGGCCGACGCCGCTGAGGGCACCGGCGACTCCGACGGCGACAAGAAGCCCAACTTCCTCGACCCGCTCACCGAGGACACGGACGGCGACGGGCTGACCGACGACGAGGAGGGCTCCGGCGACACGGATGGCGATGGAAAGCCGGACTTCAACGACCCGGACGACGACGGCGACGGCCTCCTCACCAAAGATGAAATCA
>CAZDYM010000410.1:0-2147 GCA_964509325.1 uncultured Phycisphaeraceae bacterium | reverse complement strand
GCTGGCCGATGCCGGCGTCGCGGCGCTGATCGTCGGCTGCCTGGTGATCGAACTGACCCGCGGGGTGCGCGAGGCGCTGGGGGCGCAGATGGACGCCGCGCGAGCCTCGTGACGCCTCCGAGCGCGGGTGGCGCGTGCCGTGCCGTGAGCGATCGCCCCCGCGCCCGCGTGCCGGGCCCGGTCGGCACTATCGTCCCGCCATGAGCACCGTCACCGCGTCCACCGCTGAAGTCACCCAACCCCGATGGGGCAAGGCCTCGCCCGACCGGGCCGAGGGCGTGTTCCTGCGCGGGCCGAGCCGCCGCCGCGACGAACTCGCCAGGCTCTTCCGCATCATGGCGGAGTTTCTGCGCGGGTTCCGGGCCCTGCACTTCGTCGGCCCGTGCGTGACCGTCTTCGGCTCGGCACGCTTCCCCGAGAGCCACCCGTACTACGACCTGGGGCGGCGCAGCGGGGCCGCGATGGCCCGCGCCGGGTTCACCGTCATGACCGGCGGCGGCCCCGGCATCATGGAAGCCGCGTCGCGCGGCGCCAAGGAAGCCGGGGGTCGCACCGTGGGCTGCAACATCAAACTCCCCCGCGAGCAGCGGCCCAACCCCTACCTCGATCTCTTCCTCGAGTTCCGCTATTTCTTCGTCCGCAAGGTCATGCTCGTGAAGTACTCCTACGCCTTTGTCGCGCTGCCCGGCGGCTTCGGCACCCTCGATGAACTCTTCGAGTGCGCCACCCTCGTGCAGACCCGCAAGATCGAGCAGTTCCCCGTCGTGCTCATCGGGCGCGAGTTCTGGGAGCCCATGCTCGGCTTTCTTCGCGACAGGATGGTCGCGCAGGGCACCATCGACCGAGAGGATGTCGACCGCTTCATCGTCACCGATTCCCCCGAACAAGCCGCGGCGGTCATCGCCGAGATCGGCATGCGGAACTTTGGTTTGACGTTCGGCCCGCGCGCCAAGCCCCGCTGGTGGCTGGGCGAACGCAAGCGGTGCTGAGAGCGCGAACGGCCCGTGCTATCCTCGCCGCATGAACGCCGTTGTCCTCACGAAGCAGACCCCCGCCGGCGGCAACGTCGCCGACTCCATCGCCGCCGTCGCCGACTGGCCCGAGCCCAGCGACCCCGCCCCCGGCGAGGCCCTCATCCGCACCGAGTGCTCCGCCCTCAACCACATGGACATCTGGGTCGGCCTCGGCATCCCCGGCGTCAACCTCACCTACCCGCGCGTCAGCGGCTGCGACGCCTGCGGCATCGTCGAGCGCGTCGGCGCCGACGCCGACCCCGCCTGGATCGGCAAGCGCGTCATCCTCAACGCCGCCTACGCCGTCCACCGCCCGCTCCGCCCGAGCGACCCGCCCGCCACCTCCTACATCCCCGACCTCGAACTCATCGGCGAACATGTCCACGGCTTTCACCGCCAGCGATTCACCGCGCCCGTGGGCAACCTCGCGTGGGTGGGCGACGTGCCCGCGCCCGACGCCGCGGCCTTCGGCCTGACCTTCCTCACCGCGTGGAGCATGATGTGCGTCAAGGGTCGCCTGCGCCCGGGCCAGAGCGTGCTCATCACCGGCATCGGCGGCGGGGTGGCGCTCGCCGCGCTGGCCATCGCGCGATGGATGGCGTGCCCCGTCGCCGTGACCAGCCGTCACCAGTGGAAACTCGACCGCGCCAAGGCCCTCGGCGCCGAGGCCGCCGTGCTGGATACCGGTGACGACTGGTCCAAGCAGGTGCGCGCCTGGACCAACGGTCGCGGCGTCGACATGGCCGTCGACTCCACCGGCAAGCCCTCGCATCTCGCGTGCATCAAGAGCCTCGCCCGGGGCGGCGCGTACGTCACCCCCGGCAACACCGCCGGCCCCGCCGCGACGACCGACCTGGCCCGGATCTTCTGGAACCAGTTGCGGGTGCTGGGCAGCACGATGGGGACCAGCGACGAACTCCGCGAACTGGCGGCGCTGCTCCGCGCCGGGCGGTTGTCGCCGGTGGTGGATTCGGTGGTGCCCTGGCGCCACGCCGCCCAAGCGTGGGCGCGGCTCGAGGCGGCGGACCAGTTCGGCAAGATCGTTCTCGACTGGCGCTGAGTCCGAAGCCGTCCACCGGCCCGACGGACGCGGGCGTCCCGCGCCGCCGCCCCGCGCCGGCGTGACCGCCCCGG
>CAZDYM010000409.1:0-2151 GCA_964509325.1 uncultured Phycisphaeraceae bacterium | reverse complement strand
CGGGGTCCGCGGGCGTCGGCGGAGCGCCGCCGGGCTTCCGGCGCTGGGCCATCATGCGCAGCACCTCCTCCAACCCCGCGGGCGGCGCACCGGCTCCGTCGGGAGCGGCCCCGTCGGCGGGCTTGAGGACCTTCTCCAGCGCCCGGGCGGTGGCGTCGGCGGCGCTCGCCTCTTCCGGATCAGGCCCCAGGTCCTTCATCAGCACCGCGATGTCGGCCTCGCTGATCTTGGCCTCACGCAACTTCGCCAGAACCTCGGCACGCGTGCTGGGCACCACGGTCGGCGCCGGCGCGGGCGCCGCCGACCCAGGCTTGACGGGCTCGGCGGCGACCGTCGGCACATTGGCGAACATCCGCAGTTCCACCTGACGCCCGCCACGCGACAGCACGGCGCTCTTCCTCGCGAGGTCAACGCCCATCACCTTCCACGCGGGCGAAGGGTGGGCGGCGTCGATGAACTCTTCCCCAACCCGGTACGTCTTGGCCTTCGACGGGTCGGCGCCCTGCGCGAACGTGACCATGACGGCGGGCTTGCCCGCGATCTCAAAGAGCCCGACCAGCCGCAGGTTGTCGTACGCCGGCTTGAGGTCCGGCGGGACAGCGGCCTCGGGGGCGAGCGCGGTGTCGGCGTCTGTTCCGGGGGCCGCTTCACCTCCGGCCCCGGGTTCCGACGCGGCGACAGGGGTCCCGGTGGACCAGGCGCGGCGTTTGTGCGAGAAAACGTTCTCCGCCGTCAGCCCGGCCAGAAGGCCCTGGCGCGCGCCGATGTCGCTCGACCGCGCCAGCAACTCGACCCGCGGCGGCGTCTGGACCGCGTCGGACGCCTCGGGCGATTCCAGGGGGCGGAGCAGCGCGTACAGGAACCACCCCGCCGACAGGGCCAACGCCGCGGCGGAAACCCAGCCGAGCGTGCCCCACGCCCCGCCGCGGTTTGACGCGGTCGGACGCAGCCGCACCGGAGCGATGTCGGCGCGCGTGCCGATGAGCGCGCTGGAGGCGTGGTCGGCGTGGGGCTGGCTCATGGCTGCTGCTCCCCGATCAGGGCCACGGCGCGGACGTCGATGGTGGCGGTGACCTCCGCGGGCAACTGGGCCAGGCCCGGCCCCTTGATCTGCACGCCCACCACGCCCGCGCGAACGTCGGCCAAGTTCTCGATGCGGTCGATGAGACGGTAGACCTCGCCGGGGGTGTCGGTGCGCACGTCGACACGCAGCCCGATGGCGCGGACCACGGCATCGGCGGGCGCGCCGCCCGACGCGGACGCGGGATTGCTCTCCACGGGCACGGCGACGCTGTTGGCGCTGCTCTCCGAGAACCGCAGGTCCTTCACCTCCGCCAGCACACGCTCGCGGAACGTCGCCTCGGCGAGCTCCACCGTGCGGGCCCGCACCAACTCGCGCGAGGCCGAATCCCACGCCTGCTCGGCCCCGGCCAGCGCCGCACGCCACGACTCCGCGGCGTCCAGCAGCGCCCGCTGGCGCTGGGTGAGCGCCACCGCGTCGAGGTACCGCTCTCGGGCCGAGGGCGCCTCGTCGCCGCCTTCCTCACCGCCCGTGCCGGCGCCGATGAACTGACGCCCCAGCACCACGGCCCCCAACACCACCACCACCCCCAGCAGCCAGGGCGTTGTCCCGCGGGTCTTGCTCATGGGGTTCCCCCGGTGTGGACCGGCGACGGGCCGGCGGGCGGCTTGCGCTCGGCGCGGACGGTGAACGTCTCGAGCCCGCGCTGGGCCACGGTGGAGACCGGGTCCACCAGCCGGGCGTTGGTGAACAGGCTGGAGGGCGCTTCGAGAGCCGCCAGCACCCGGGCCGTCTTCGGCGCTTCGCCGCGCATCTCGATGGACGCGGGCGCGGCGGGGTCGGCGGCGTTCCAGCGGATCCAGTACACGAAGCCGTCCTGATCCACCGCCCCCTGCGCCGAGGCGATGTGCGGGAGCGCGGGCGTCCAGGACCGGGCGATCGGGTTCACGCCCTGGTTCACAAGGGCCGCCAGCCGCAGCACGCGGGCGCGGGTGCGCTCGACCTCGCGCTGCTGCTCGGCCACGGCCTGTCGCTGCGACGCCAAGGCGTCGATGGCGTGCTCGTACCGCGCCTCGCTGACGCGAAGGCCGGCGATCCAGAGCAGCCCCGCGCCGACGCACGCCGCCGCG
>CAZDYM010000408.1:0-2169 GCA_964509325.1 uncultured Phycisphaeraceae bacterium | reverse complement strand
GAAAAAGCAACGGCCCGCCCCAGAGGGACGGGCCATCGCCGGTGGTGGTGGTGACGGTTTCAGCGGGCTGCCGAGCGTTTGCTCAGGCGGCCTCGCGGATGGTCTGGGGGTTGCCGGCGGGGTTGGCCACGCCGTTGTTGCGGATCGAGGGGCTGCCGCCGTAGGTGCCGTTGAAGGGGTACGAGGCGGGCCCGTAGGCGCCGATGCCGGCAAACGGGACGTTCTGACCGACGGGCGAGCCGGGAACGAAGGTGTTGTTGAAGGTCGGGGCGTACCACGGGAACGAGCCGGCCGCGAAGGCGGGGACGGAGCCGGGGTAGAACGTATTCACGGCGGAGGGGTTCCAGGACTGGAAGCCGGGGAAGTTCTGGTAGCCCGGGAAGTTCTGGGCGTTCTGGAACCAGGGGGAGCCGGTCACCCCGGCGAAGACGCCGTTATTGATAGGGGCGGTGAAGTTGGTGGGATAGGAAGGGATCGAGGCGAAGGGGTAGATGCTGGACCAGTTCCAGTTGGAGGTGGGGTACGAGCCGAAGGTGCCCCACGGGGTCGAGTTCCAGGGGGTCGAGTACCAGGGGATCGAGTTCCAGGGGGTGGAGTTCCAGGGGGTCGAGTTCCAGCCGTTGTTCCAAGAGTTCGTGAAGTTGGTGGGGTAGAAGGCGTTGAAGTTGTTCCAGGAGCCCCAGAAGGGGAACGAGGGGAACGAGCCCGGGAAGGTGTTGACGGGCGAGCCGTAGAACGAGCCGAAGCCGTTGAAGATGGGGGTGGAAGGGAAGCCGGCGAAGGGGATGGTGCTGTTCATGGTCAGATTCTCTGTGCGGCGTTGCCGCGTGTGTGCGAAACACGACCGCGCGGCGACGCCGCCACGCCACTGTCGCGTCTGATTCGTGGGTCACGATCACCTGCTTCAGGGGAGACGAAATCCTCAAGAGAGGTGAGAGACCAACACCATCGACCCTCACCGGGTGGGACTTTGGCACGACCGACTCTTTTGTGAGAGCGACAGGTGGCGGCGGCCGGGGGAGTGGCTGAAACGACGGGGGCGCGGGGGGACGGGGAGCGCGGAGGGCGCGGCCACAGTTTGCCTTGCGGCGTCCGATCACCGAACTCCAGTTCCCGAGCCCCAGTTCCCGAGCCCAGATTTCCGTCTCTCGCCTCTCCTACCCGCCCCCCGGTCTGCTTATGGCCTTTCGTACACCATGACGATCTCGTTGCCGCAGCCGCGGTACTCGACCTTGGACATAAAGGCGCGCATGAGCATGACGCCCCGGCCGCCGGGGCGTTCGAGGTTCTCTGGGGCGGTGGGGTCCGGGAGGCACTCGGGCTTGAAGCCCGGGCCGGGGTCCTTGACGCGCATGAAGACGTTGCGGTCCGTGACTTCGTAGCCGAACTCGACGCGCGGGTTGGGGATGCCCTTGCTGCCGTGCTTGAAGGCGTTGACGACGGCCTCCTCGAGCGCCAGGCGGATGGCGAACCGCGAGGCCTCGGGGTAGTGGTGCGTCTCAAGCCCCTCCATGACAAGGCGTTCGGCGAGCCGGAACCCATCGACCGCGTCGGTCAGGACCACCGTCGTCTCGCGCGGGACGTAGGCTCGTTGTCCGGGGGGTTTTCGCTTGGGGCTGCTCATCGCGGATCGCGCGGTCACGCGGGACGGGTCGTTCCGGGGCGGGGGTCATCCGGAGGCGGTCGTCCGGGCGAGGCGATTCAGAAGCTCTTGAGGGCGGCGTCCTTGTTCTCGTGGATCTGGAAGAGCTTGTTCAGTTTGGTGATGACGAAGACCTCGTGGATCTGCGGGTCGATGTCGCAGAGGCGGAGCTGCCCGTTCTTGCTCTTGAGCTTGTTGTGGATGGTGATGAGCATGCCCAGCGCCGCCGAGGCCAGGTGGTCGACGTTGGAGAAACTGAGCAGCAGTTTGGGGGCGGCGTCGGCGTCGATGAGGCCGGTGATCTCGTCGCGGATGCGGGTGATGTTGGCCTCGTCGAGGATGTTGCGGTCCACGAACTCGACGTGGGTGATCCCGTCGACTTTTCGGACACGGAGTTGGGAGTCTGCCGCCGGCATGGGATCGCGCCTTTCAGAAGGAAGTCCGAGCGCCGAGGGGATGGGGCCCCGACGCGGCGATGATAGCGGGGCGGCCGGGGGCCCCGGGGCCTCGCCGCGCCGGCGATCAGG
>CAZDYM010000407.1:0-2178 GCA_964509325.1 uncultured Phycisphaeraceae bacterium | reverse complement strand
CGGGGCCACGCCACCCGCTGCTCAGGATCGGGCGTGGCCCGATCGAACATCCCCCCGCCGCGCCGCGCCATCGCGACGAAGTCGTACAGCTGCGTGGGCCCCCCGCCCGCCAGCACGCCGACGTGCGTCACGCGCGGCTCGATCGCCGCCACGCGGCACGCCACCAGCCCGCCCTCCGAGTGACCCATCACCAGCAAGCGCGACCCGTCGACCCCGGGCAGTTCGAGCGCCGCGCGGATCGACGCGACCACCGCCCCCGCCCACCGGTCCAGCGTGTGCTCCCGCCGGAACACCTCGGACGCGCCCTCCGCGGCGCCGGGGGTCGGCCCCTGATCGAACGGGTTCACCCCGGGCTTCTCGACCACCAGCACCCTGCCGCGCCCTTGGAGGGCATCGTGGATGTGGGGGAATCCGCTCGTGGTGCCCACCTTCTCTCCGACCTTCACAAAGTGCGAGTCCGCGCCCGATCCCTGGATGTGGACCACCAGCGGCACCCCGGCGGAGCCGCCGCCGCCTTCGCGCGAACGCGCCGAGGCGCCGGGCTCCGCGGATGGCTCCATGCCCGAGGGCCCCTGCGCTTGCGGGTCCGCGGAACTCACCCCGGCCGGCGCGCCCTGGCCCTTCGTGGGGTCGCCCTTGGGCGCTTCCGCCACATAGAACGTCACCGTCCGCCCCAGCGCGTCCTCGGTCTCGTAGCGGTCATAGGGGGACTTCCCCATCCGCTCGACCAACCGGGCCGCGATCGAGCCCGCGATCCCCGGCGTCCCCCCCAGCAGCGCGTGCACCGAGCCCAGAACCGTCACCGCGATCGCGGCAAGCAGAATCCGGAACTGGGTGGGTCGAGCGCTCATGGGTCGATGGCCCTCAAGACGCGCCAGGAACGCTCCCCCGGCGTCCCGGGCCCAAGTTCTCACTCCGGCGCCCGATCCGGCCCCGCCCCCGGGTCTCCCCGGAGTGTTCCTATAGTCCCCCATCCCCGCGAACGTGTCCGGGGTCGGTTCACGCACGCACGCCGCGCCGGGCCAGCCGCCCGACGCCGGAGGTTTCTCGAGATGCTCCCAAAGCCGCCCGCCAAAGAGCCCGGACTTGGCTTTCTGTTCATCCCACCGTTCCGGGTGCAGGGCACGTCGATCGCCGGTGAAGCCACCAGCGTGATGATCCCGGAGCTCGACATCACCTTCGACATGGGCATCTGCCCCCGCCCCATGCTCGCCGCCAAGTACGTGGCGATCACCCACGGGCACATGGACCACGTCGGCGGCCTCGCCTATTACTGCTCGCAGCGCAAGTTCCAGGGCATGGAGGCCGGCACCATCATCTGCCACAAGGGCATGGCCAAGGCCATCCGCGGCATGATGGAGGGCTACATCGAACTCGAAGGCCAGACCACCGAGTACAAACTCGTCGAGCTCGAGCCCGGGCAGGAACTCGAACTCAAGAACAACATCTTCCTCCGCATGTTCGAGGTCGACCACACCTGCCTCGCGTGCGGCTACGTCGTGGTCGAACGCCGCAGCAAACTCAAGCCGGAGTACGCCGAACTCCCCCAGGAGAAGCTCCGCGAACTGAAGGACAAGGGCGAGGACATCACCCGCATCCTCGAAGTCCCGCTGGTCGCTTTCCTCGGGGACACCGCCCCGGGCCCCCAGCTCGTCCGCGACGACGTCCGCAAGGCCCAGGTGGTCATCTGCGAGTGCACCTTCTTCGAGGAAGGCCACGAGGACCGCGCTCAGATCGGCAAGCACATGCACCTGAAGCACGTGCTCGAATGGCTGCCCATCCTCGAGTGCCAGAAGCTCGTCCTCGTCCACCTCTCGCGCCGGTCCAACATGATCGAGGCCCGCAAGCTGCTCTCGAGGCTCACCAAACGCGAACTCGCCAACAAGGTCGAGTTCCTCATGGACCACCGCGCCAACAAGATGCGCTACGACAAACAAATGGAGGACGCCATGCGCGCCGAAGCCGCACGCACCGGCGTCCCCTACGTCCCCCCCGCCAAGCCCGGGTTCGGAAAGAAACCCTTCGGCGGCCCCGGCGGCGGCCCGCGCGGCGGCGGCCCGGGCGGCTCTGGTGGCTCTCCCCAACGACCCCCAACCGGTGGTGGGCCAGGCGCCGCTGTTGATCATCGTGACGGTGCGGGGCGGCGAGGAGGCCGCGCGGGTGGCCGAGACCTTGCGT
>CAZDYM010000406.1:0-2179 GCA_964509325.1 uncultured Phycisphaeraceae bacterium | reverse complement strand
CGGCGCGTCGGCGTCGTAGCCGGCGAGGAACGCGCGGGCCCGCTCCAGGTCCGCCGCCGCCGGCCACTGGTGGGCCGGCCCGCGGCCTTTCACCATGCTGAACTGCAGCACCCCGTACGCCACGTCGAGCGCCCGCGGCGAAGGGCGCACCGAATCAAAGTCGATCAGCGCGACCACGGACGCCCCGTCAAACAGCAGGTTGCCCGGGTGCCAGTCGCCGTGGGTCAGTTGCATGGGCCAGCGCTCCACCCCCGCCGCCGCGGCCCGCTCGCCCGCCAGGGTGTAGATCTCCGCGAGGTGCCGCGCGATCTTCCCGGCGCCGCCTCCCTCGCCCCCGGCTCGTCGGAGCCGACGGGCCACCTCGACCAGTTCCGTCTGCACCCGCAGGAGCCGGTGGTACCCGAGCGTCCCGGCGCTCAGGCCCGCCGGCATCACCATCTTCGCCATCACGCCGTGGAGCCGGCCCAGCATCGCCCCCGCCGCGCGGCACGCGCCGAGCGATGCGTCGAACCCGGTTGACTTCACGAACCGGTTCATCTCGTACAGCCGACCGTCCAGCCGCAGCAGCAACGCCCCCCCGGCCCCCCCGGTCCCCCCGGTCCCACCCGCCCCCCCGGTCCCCCCGCCCGCCCGCACCGGCACCGTTTCCGGCACGGGGAACCCCGCCCGCGACGCCTCGGTCTGCACCAACTGCATCAACGCGAGCAGCGGCTCGTCCACCCCCACCGGGCGACGCTTGAGCAGAAACGGCCCCTTCTCGCACGCGATCGCCCACTTGACGCTGTGGCCCGCCCCACGCCGAATCGGCTCGATCCGGCGCACCACCCCCGTGTCGTAGTGCGACAACACGCGGGCCAGTTCGGTCGGGTCGGAGGTCGCCATCACCCCGCAAGCCTAGCCGAGCCGGCCGCGGGCATGCGGGCACGAACCGCACAGCGGAGGGCACGAAGCACAAGGCACGAAGCGCGCAGCGCGGAGCACAAACTCCGACAACGAAAAGCGAAAAGTGAGAAGGGAAAAGCGAGATGCGAGATTCGACAGGGGAGGCGACCACCCGTGCGGCTCCGCTTCCCCCGCGCTCCGTGCCTTCCTCGCGCTTTACTCCGCGTTCTGCACCTGCTCCTTGATGCGGTCGATGGCCCCCTTGATCTCGACGATGTTCCGGGAGATCAGCGCGTCGCCGGACTTGCTCGCGATGGTGTTCGCCTCGCGCAGCATCTCCTGGGCCAGGAAGTCCAGCGTGCGGCCCACCGAGCCGCTGGCGACCCCGGGGCCGCCGCCCGCGCTCTTGGAGCCCCCGCTGAGCAGGTCCTTGAACTGGTCCATGTGCGCCCCCAGCCGCGCGATCTCCTCGGCGATGTCGGACCGCTCCGCGAAGATGGCCACTTCCTTCAGGAGGTCCGCCGGCTCGACCTTCACCCGCGCCGAGTCCAGCAGCGTCTCGATCCGCTGCTGCAGGCGCTTCTGGTAGTCGTCCACGACCGCCGGGGAGCGCTCGGCGATCCGCGCCAGCCGGTCCACGATCAGCGCGTGGTGGTTCATCAGGTCGGCCACGAGCGTCCGACCCTCGCGTTCACGCATGTGCATGAGCCGCTGGATGGCCTGGTCCAGCAGTTTCAGGAAGGCGTCGCGGGCCCGCTGGAGCCGCGCCTCCTCGTCCGCCGGGGGCTGCAGCACCCCGGGCAAGGGCAAGAGCGCGGCGAGGTCGATCCGCAGCGATTCGGCGCCGTTGCCCGCGCTGACCTGCTTGACCTGCTCGACATAGTTGGCGAGGGCTTCCTGGTTGATCCGGTACGCCGCCGACGCCGAGGCTTCGGAGCACTTGCCCACCAGGGTGATGGTCCCGCGGGTGAGTCGCCGCCGCAGTTCGCTCTCCAGTTCTGCCTCGAGCCCCTGGAACTCCTCGGGGAGTCGGATGGTGGCCTTGAAGTACTTGTTGTTCAGGCTCCGCACCTCGAGAAAGTAGTGGGCCCCCCCGCTGGTCATGCTCGCCTCGCCGAAACCGGTCATGCTGCGGATCATGCGCGCGGTCTCCTTTCTCTGCCTGCCATGGCGGGCGTGACGGGCGTCAACTTACTGCGGATTCGCGGGGGGCGTACCGGGCCGGGGCGAGGGATCGCTCCCCGGCGCCGGCGCGGGCGCACCCGAGGGAGCCGGCGCGGGGGTCGGCGCAGGGGTC
>CAZDYM010000405.1:0-2179 GCA_964509325.1 uncultured Phycisphaeraceae bacterium | reverse complement strand
AGCCTGTCGGGCGCGCCCGAGCCGGTCCTGCGGGCGCTCGCCGCCGGGGACGACCAGTTGTTCGCCATGCTGCGGGCCATGCAGGCCGAGCCGATGATGGACAGCGCCCGCTTCGTGACGTCGCTCAGCACCACGGGGATGACCGAACGGGCCACCGAGTTGTCGCGGGTGCTGACGTTCACGCCGACGCTGTTCCGGCTCCTAGTCCGCGTCGATGACGGTGAAGATGCCCGCCGGTACTCGATGCTCGCCGACCTGAGCGGCAACGCCGCCCCGGTTTTCCGGTCGCTCCGGTTTGAGTTCGGCGGCGCGGACGAAGGGTCGCCCGAGGCGGACCCGGGCGATCGGTCCGGTGCACCGCGGCGGGGTGTCCCCGGTTCAACTCCTCGCACCGGCGCCGGGCTGCCGTGGAATCGTTGAAGGGACTTTCCCCGAGACCCTCCGGAGCGGAGCGGTGCCGGCTGGGGGCCTTTCCGCGGCGGGGCGCTCGCCGGAACGGTGCGGCGCACGCAACCCGTCCTCCGAACGTACACTGACCGCGACGGTATCCGGACGCCCTCCGAACACGCTTCATTCGGAACCGCCTGAGCACGATTCCCCTCCATGCCCCCGGTCGCGACATCCCGGCTCATCGGCCCCGTGCTGGCGGGCACCGCCGCGCTGTTCGCGGGCGGCGTGTGGTTGCTCCCGCAGCGTCTGTTCACGCCGGAGTTGGCGGCCCCGGCGCCCGTCGCGCCGCCCGGCTCGGTCAAGCCGGCGTATGTCCCGCCGGCAAAGGAAACGCGCTGGCCCGAGCTGGCCGCGAAACTCGAAGCCCTGCGCGACCCGTGGAAAGGCCCCGACAGCGCCGTCGCCGCCAACCCGGAGCAGCCGCAAGCCCAGCCCGAGGTGACGCTGTCGTGGGAATACGTCGGGCTGGTGGACGCCGGCCGGTTCCGCGCCGCGATCGTGGTCGTGAACAACGTGCAGCGGTTTGTTTCCGTGGGTGAGGGCGTGACCGACCCCTCGTTCCCCGGCGTCACGCTCCGCATCAAAGCGATCGAAGAGGACAAACTCGAAGTCGAGCACGAAACCGGCGGAACCGTCGGTCAGGTCAAGCCTCGCGTCAGCACCGTGCAGCGCAAGAAGCCGCAACCGCCCGCCATCACCGCCTCGGCATCGGTGGGCGGCGTCAGTCCCAAGGGTGCGATGCCGGTCACGCCGGGCCTGACCACCGGCGGCGGCCGCGGCGTCGTCAACGCCCCTTCGCGTGATCCCAGGCCCAAGCCGGTCAATCCGCCTCCGGGCACGGCATTCCCGATCAATCCTCCGGGCGGAGGGGCGACGCCCGCCCCGGTTTCGCCTTCGCCGGGGCAGCTGAATCCAAACAATCCGTTCTCTCGGCCGATCGTGCCTTCCGCACCGCCGGCCGGTTCGTCTCCGAACGCTCCCGCTTCGCAGCCCCCCGCTTCACAGCCTCCCGCTTCGCAGCCCCCCCCTTGACACTCGCCTGCCCCAAAGCCCTCTGCTTGAGGCACCCCTGCCTTCGCCGCCGGGTTGAGCGGGCCGATCCCGGACTGATTCCCTTCGTGTGTTCCTGATCTCTCTTGCATGCGATGACCCAGACCGTCTGCTTCGTCCGCTCCGATCTTTCCTTCGTCAGGCGCTTCGGCCCCGGCGGAGAGTCGTCGTGGACCGCCAACCCCATCGCCGAGACCGAACGCGACCAGGTGCGCCCGCTGCTGGACCGGGTGCGTGCCGCCGCGGCGTGGTGCGCCAGCGGGCCCGGGCGCCGGAAGTTGGACCGCGTGGTCATCGACGTGGACGAGAGCGTGTGCCTGATGGTCCGCACCCCCAGCACCGCGCGCCCGGTTTTGGCGGCGAGCGTGCGCTCGGGCTCGCAGGACTGGGGCGATCTGGCGCCCGTCTCGGGCCTTGAGCCCTTGGTGGACCCGCCCACCAGGCCGGCAAAGCGGAAGAAGGACGATCCCGAATCAGCCCCGGCGACGGAGAGCGAGGGCGTGTCCGTCGCCGTCATCAGCCAGACCGACGCGCTGACCCGTCTGTGGCTCGACGCGATGGACGCCCGCGGCGTGCGCGCGACCGATGTGCTCAGCCTGTGGCACGCCGCCGCTCAGGCCTGGGGCCCGCGCGGCGAGGCGATCCCGGGGGGCGTTGGCGGGGGCGGGAGTGGGGGCGG
>CAZDYM010000404.1:0-2186 GCA_964509325.1 uncultured Phycisphaeraceae bacterium | reverse complement strand
GGGTGCCGGTCGGCGTGGCCGCGCCGTCCGCCACGCTGTCCGCCGTGCCGTCGGTGCGGAGTTCGGCGCCTTCCTCCCCCGGGCCTTCCGCCGCGCTGCCCGGGAGCGGGGTGTTCGGCGAGTTCTCGACGTCGCTCATTTATCCTGACATGGCGAGCGCCGGCGAGAGCGAGGGTGCCGGCGCCGGCGCGTCCGGCAGCGGCGGCGCGATCACGCTCGCGGAGTTTCAGAACGGGCGGTGGGTGCCGATCATGTCGGCGTCGGCTCAGGACTTCGGCGGCGTGCGTGGCGTCACCTTCCGCAAGATCCCCGCGGGCCGCATGGTGCTGCCAATGTACGCGAGCGGTTCCGCGGCGGCGAACCCGTGGGCCATCGATCAGAGCGGGCGGGCCCTCGAACTCAAGGGCCCGTGCGCGACCTGCCCGTCGGATGAACCGGCGGTACTGGCGGTCGAGATCGTGCCGGTGGAGCCGGGAGCGGCGGCGCGACCTTCGCACGACCCCGGACGCTCGAACATCACGGCGGGGGTGATCGCGGTGCGGGCGCCGGCGGGGCGCCGGTACACGCTGTTGTTCTGGGATCGGGCGTGGCACCCGGTGGGCGAGGTGGTGCTGGGGAGCACGCCGGCGCGCATCGAAGGCGTGCCCGGCAAGCGCGTGCTGTGGCTGCGGGAGGAATCAGGGGCGGGGAACCTGACGCTGCCGGCGGTGAGGTGAGAGAACAGGCACGCGTGCCGTTCCACCGACTCCCGCCCTTGGGAGTCGGCGTCTTCGGGCACTCGGGGCGACGCGCCGACGCGAAGACGGCACGCGCGGCCGGTCAATGACCCTGACTCGACGTGGGCCCGGGGTGGTTCCGCGTGCTCGACGACGACGAGAGCATGTCACCCGTTGGAGACGCGGACGGGCCGAGCGGGGCGGTTGGTGCCGGCGTGTGCGACGAGTTGGTCGGCACCGGCCTGCTCAAGGCGGCGACCTTCGTGGCACGAGGGACCCCGTTGCCACCCCGTCTTAGCCGACCTCGACACCGGCGGCTTCTCGAACCTGGCGGAACGGGTCCTGCTCGGGGTGCTTTCGCTTGATCGCCGCGGCGACGAGGCCCATGAACATGGGCTGAGGGCGCAAGGGGCGGCCCGTGAGTTCGGGATGGAACTGGCCGGCGAGGAAGAAGGGGTGGGTGATGGGCCGGCGGCCCTCGGTGGGGTGGGCGTCCGCCGCGGTGCGGGGGAGTTCGAGGACCTGCATGATGGGGTAGACAGGGTGTCGGCCCGAGAAGATGAGGCCGGCGGCTTCGAGTCGTTCGACGTAGCCGGGGTCGACTTCGTAGCGGTGGCGGAAGCGTTCGCGGATGGTTTCGCGGTTTCGGTAGAGTTCGTAGGCGAGGGTGCCCGGGGTAATCTGGACCATCTGGCCGCCGAGGCGCATGGAGCCGCCGAGTTTCTCGATGCGCTTCTGCTCGGGGAGTTCGGAGATGACGGGCTGGGGGCAGTGGGGGTCGAACTCGGTGCTGTTGGCGTCCTTGAGGCCCATGACGTTGCGGGCGAACTCGATGACGGCGACCTGGAAGCCGAGGCAGATGCCGAGGTAGGGGACCTTGTTCTCTCGGCAGTAGCGGACGCAGGAGATCTTGCCTTCGACGCCGCGGGCGCCGAAGCCGCCCGGGACGATGACGGCGTCGAGGTGGCCGAGGAGGGATCTCGCGTTGTCGTCGGTGACGTCGGTGGCGCTGATCCACTCGAGGTCGACGTCGCAGGCGAGGTGGGTGGAACAGTGCTCGACGGCTTTATCGATGGAGGCGTAGGCGTCGCGGAGGCCGGCGTACTTGCCGGTGATGCCGATCTTGACGGCGCGGGAGCGCGGCGAGGACATCTTGCGGACGTAGGTCATCCAGCGTTCGCGGTGCCGGTCTTCCTGGGCCAGGTCGACGCGGTCGTGGAGGGCGAGGATGCTGAGGACCTCGCGGTCGAGGCCTTCCTGTCGCATGGCGTCGGGGATCTCGTAGACGCTCTTGCGGTCGTGCATGCTGAAGACGCGCTTCTGGGCCACGTTGGTGAACATGGCGATCTTCTGCAGGACGGTGCTGGTGCAGGGGTTGGCGCTGCGGCAGGCGATGATGTGCGGCTGGATGCCGGCTTCCATGACGCGCTTGATGCCGAGCTGGGCGGCCTTGGACTTCTGTTCGCCCAG
>CAZDYM010000403.1:0-2192 GCA_964509325.1 uncultured Phycisphaeraceae bacterium | reverse complement strand
ACGAGGCGTACGCCATCCAGGCGGGCCGCGAGGTGCGCGTGATGGTCGACGCCAAACGCGTCGGCGACGACGAGGCGTACTTCATCGCCAAGAAGATCGCCGAGCGCGTGAGCGCCGAGATGACCTTCCCGGGCGAGATCAAGGTGACGGTGCTGCGGGAGACGCGGGCGATCGAGGTGGCGCGCTAGCGCGGCTTCTTCCTCGCGGCGGCCTCGTTCTCGACCTTCTTTCGCTGCTCGGCGGCGGCCTGCACGCGGTCCCAGATGCCGCCGCCCGGCTTCGCCGACGCGGGGCCTGGCTTCGGGGCCCCCCCGGGCCGCGGGTTCTTGTCGAGTTCGTCGATGTGGGCGCGGATCCAGCGGCTCTCGATGATGCCCAGGATCGAATTGGTGATGAAGTACACCGCCAGGCCGCTGGGCGCGTTGTACATCATGACGGGGAACATGACCACCATCATGACCTTCATCATCTTCTGCTGCATCTCCTGCTCGGGGGTGAGCGTGGCGGTGGCGGGCGGGGTCATGTACTTCTGCTGAATGAAGAAGACCACGCCGAGCACCAGCGGGAGCAGGTTGACGCCGCTGATGTCGCCCATCAGGCTCGAGATCAGCGGGACGTGGAAGGTGGTGCCGAACTCGATGAAGTGATCGGGGGCGGAGAGATCGGCGAGGAAGGCCCAGTTGCCGCCGGTCATGGCCTGGAACACGCCGTAGAAGCCCGGCTCGTGCCGGAACTGGAAGGCGAAGAAGAGCATGGCGTACAGGGCCATCCAGACGGGGGTCTGCAGGAACAGGGGGAGGCAGCCCAGGGCCTGGGTGGGGCTGACGCCCTCTTCGCGCATGAGTCGGGCCATCTCGACCTGCATCTGCTTGGGGTCGTTCTTGTACTGCTCCTGGAGTTTCTTCTGCTTGGGGGCGAGCGCGGCCATCTTCTTGCCGAAGCGGGTCATGTTGATCTGGCTGCGCCGGGTGATGGGGTGGAGCAGGGCGCGGACGGTGAAGACCAGCAGGATGATGGCGACGGTCCAATCGCCGAAGATGCCGTGGGCCAGTTCGAGGTACCACAGCAGCCCCTTGGCGAGCCACTGGAAGGTGCAGGGGGCGCAGCAGCCGCCGAGATTGAAGACGACCATCTGGCTGAGCCCCAGCACGCCGAACGCGGGGTTGGCGCTCTCGCTGAGGTAACTCTTGGCGAGCGGCCCGGCGTAGGCCGCGAAGGATAGGTCCTGCGACCCACCGCTCTTGACCTCGACCTGCGCGCTGTGCATCTCCAGCGCCAGACGGGCCTGCTTGCCCCAACCGAGGGGAACGGCGTAGACCTCGCTGGCCAGCAGGAACCGCTCCGGCCTGGTCGCGCCGTCGGGCAGCAGCGGGTGGCACGCGAACGCGAAGTAGCGGCTGGTCTGGGCCACCCACACCAGGTCCCCCGCGCCCTTGAACTCGGCGGGACGCGGGAACAGCAGCGCGTTGCGCTCCGCGAGGTTCTGGTTGACCCCGTACCGCTTGTCGGCGGCGGCGATCGGGGCGGCGTGCCCTTCCAGCAGCGTGTCGGCGGTCACGATGGACTGCGACGGGTCGCGGGCCCGGTCGTACAGGTAGCCGTAGCGGACGCGGCGCGTGTCGAGCTGGTACCCGAAGAGCTCCTCGGCGATGTCCAGCGGTCCGTACTGGACCCACTGGACCTTCAGGTCGCGGCCCGAGAGATTCTCAAGAGTCTGACGGACGCGGACCTCGTACGAGCCCGGGGCGAGGCTGAAGGCGCGGGTGACCCGCGCCACCACCGACCCGGACTCGGTAACGATCTCAGCGCTGAACGTGCCGGGGGCGGTCTCGTTCCAGTAGTTCGTTGTCGCGTTCCCGAACAGGTCGATGGGGGTGCCGTCGATGATGACGGCGCGGGCGGCGAGCGAGAGGGTGGTGACGGCCTCCCCCGACGAGCCGGTGGTGCCCAAGGGCTGCTGGACTCTGAAGCGCTGCTGGTCCTTGATCTTGTCCTTCAGGGTCTGGTAGTGGCGGGCGAGCGTGATGGCCTCGACCCCGGCGCCCAGGTGTGAGAACGAGTACTGCGCCGCGAACCCTGAGGCGGGGTCGGTGGACCCGATGCGCGACGGAGCGGTCAGCGGGACGGGGACCACCCTGGCGCGGAGGCCCGTCAGCGGAGCAGCCGTCGCCGCGGCGGGGGGCGGTGTCGAG